>CAMZNQ010000055.1 GCA_947313765.1 uncultured Sulfurovum sp. | reverse complement strand
TTTAAAGCTTTCATAAGTCTATCCATATCTTTTATTGTTTGATTTAGACTCTTTTTATTCTCTTTTATATTAATATTATTATCAATTAAGAGTCTCTCTTTTACCAATTTAGTAATATACATTCTAGGCTTTCCAACTTTTTTATATAGTATACTTTTAATATGTGCCATAGATGCTTCTAATTTATCTCCACTCTGATAAGAGTCTATAAAATTTGTAAAAATATAAGATATAGTATCTAAAAGCTTTATATTGTTATTTTCAATAAATAATAGAGAATTTTTATCTCTATTATCTTTTGAAATTTTTTTGATACTATCATAGAAATCAAACCATATTTCTTTTAACTCTTCTACTTTTTTATTAAAATTTGGGTCTCTTTTTTCTACTTTACTAATAACCTCTCTACTACTTATTAGCTTATTGAAGTTTTCATTAAATAAATCAGCATTTACAATAATATTTTTTTTATAAAATGTAGAATTAAAATCTATATATATCAAGAGGGCATCTCTTGCAATTAATTGAGTTCTCATTCTCTGCTTAAATGCATAATTTAGAACTTTTATATTTTTTTCTTTTATATTTTCTTCTTTATTTATAAAGTTTGTTAATTCACTGATTAAACTATTATTTTTTGCATAACTAAATGATATTATAATTAAGAATATAATAGTTATTTTTTTTACTAACATTTTTTATCCTTTTTTTTGAATCGTTAATCCAAGAATATTCCAATTCTGCATCCCACCACGATAGTATAAAATTTTATCATCAGGACAACCCAATTCCAGAAGAGATGTAATCTCTTTTGTTGCTTCTGCATCCCAAATACCATTACTAAAGATTATCATTATTGGTACATTATCAAAATTCCAACCACCATCTTCCTCTTTAGCACCTAGAAGTTTAAGGATTTTCTCTAAATGTTTGCTATCTTTTTCAATCATTGTAAATGGTAGATTAATGGCAGTAGGAATAGTTCCATGACGAACCCAATCTCTAGTTCTTGCATCAATTAACAGCATATTTGTATCATCTTTATCCATCTCTTTAATATACTTTAAAAGTTCAATCTCTCCAATAGTTTTTACATCTCCTATATTCATAGGTTGTACGCAATATGGTGGACAATCTCTTGATGTTTTACTAAAATTTGAGGCTAATCTATGTTTCTCATCTTGTATCCTCTCTATTTTAATCTTCTTATCTCCGTCTTGAACAACAATAGACTCTAAATCTTCTGTAATCTTTACATCTCCTGCACTTAAAATATTACCAAGTAATATTAGACTCAATATTCTGCTTTTCACCACTTACTCCTTATTTAATTTTTGGTATTACTAGTTCTGAATTTGGATAAATCTCATAATTTTCATTTATCTTATCTTTATTAGCCTCATATATAACTCTATATTTATTTGAGTCGTTATAATATCTTTTTGCTAAAGAGGACAAATTATCTCCACTTTCTACTTTTATAGTAATAGAGTTCTCATTATCTTTTAAAATTCTGATTTTTTTACTAGATATATCTGTAATAATAGCATTAGTAAATTTTTCAACGGATGGACTATCTCTATTGTCAATATCTTTTACCAAGCTTCTAATACTTTTTTCTGTTTCCGATAGACTATTTGTTGAATATGCTACATCTGAAATAATAGATTCTAAACCCTTTTTTATCTCTTTTGATTTTAAACTACTTTTATCTCCTTCAATTAAAAGATTTAAATTGTTTTTAATAGTATTGATTTTAATATTTTGAATTTTTGAAAAATTATTATCATTAACTTCATTTAGAAATTCCTTTAATTTATCTTTTCTATTTTCACTAAGTTCGTTAACCAAATTTTCTAAATCATCTTTTATTCTATTTTTTTTACTCTTCTCTTCCATTATCTTTTCTAATGAAGAGTTAAGACGATTTTTTATAGAACTAATATTATGTTCACCATCTATATCTGATTTTTTTTCTAATGTATCAAGTATAAACTTAGCGTAATCAACTTTCTCTTCTTTACACTCTTTTAACTCATTGCTATCACTATCTCCACAACCTAAACTACTCTTATTATTGGTAATGTTTTGTTCAATTTTATTAATAATAGAGTAATTCTTATCTTTACCATTTTTCTCCTTACTGTCATCTTCACAACCCATAATAAATAGTATAATTAATAATGTTACTACAAAAGATTTCATTTTATATCTCCTCCTTTATTCTCTCGCTCTACTGCTTGGGTAGTTATTAGTTTAAGTGTGCTGTGAAGAAGGTTTGCTAGACTATATGATTTAGAACCAACTTCAAAAGCTAGAATTTTACCATCTGTACCGATAACTATTGTCATTGGGATAATTCCAGTCCATCCATAATTCTCTTTTAGATAATTAAAAAAAAGTTTCTGTTTATCTCCTTCTACAATATTATAATTGATACTATTTTTTTTTATTAAATCAATGTTTTCTTGAGATGAGTGATGTTGAGCTTCAACTGCAATTACATCAAAGGCTTTTTTGAAGTTATTTTTTAATTTAATAAGTTCAGGTATCTCTTTTTGACAATATTGACAATTCCAACCAAAAACCTTTAAAAAAATAATTTTTCCCTTTAACTCTTCTATCTTAAAATTATTCTTAGAGGCTTTTATATGTAACACTCTACCCTTAGATGTATTAAAGATAAAATTTTCAGAGTAGTTAGAAGTAAAAAAATCCTGTTTTGATAGATAAAAGTAGATTATACTAAGAGTTAAAATTACTACCAATATTACTATCTTATAATTATTATTTTTCATCTTTAACCATATTCCTTCAGATAAAATCTATTGAAAAATTATTATAACATATTTTAACTAGTATAATTATTAAATAATATAGATATATTTATAAATTTATGTTATTTGAAATTTTATCATGTAAATATTTACACACAAAAAAGAACGATATTTAGAGCCTATAAAAGATTTTATTGCTATAATATCATATATTAAAATATGTTTAGGAATATAATGAAAACGTTACTATATTTAATAATTTTATCTACTATGCTTATATCCTCTGAAGATTATGGGTCTTCATGGAAAGAGATTCTCAAATTTGAAAAAAAATCACTCCCTAAAAGTGCTTTAACAGAGGTAAGTAAGATTTATGAAAAAGCAAAATACGAAAAAAATGAGATTCAATTTATAAAAGCTCTTCTATATAAGGAGAAATATAAACTAAAGGTTAATGAAGATGGTTATGTTAAGATTATTGAAGATATAGAAAAAGCCATAGAAGAGAGTACAAAAAAAGGGACTAAACTTATTCTATACTCTATTTTAGCTCAAATATACGAGCAGTATTTAAATATAAACTACTACAAAATTAATCATAGAACAGAGCTAAAAGAGAATTCATCTAATGATATAAAAAGATGGTCCATTGAAAAATTGTCTAAAAAATCTACGGAGCTATATTTAAAATCATTAGATGAGAGTGCAAAAGATATTAATATTGATGAGTATAGAGATATTTTAGAAGAGGGTAAAAATAGTAAAGAGATTCAGCCTACACTTTATGACTTTTTAGCATTTAGAGCATTAAACTATTTTAAGAACTCCAGAAATGGATTAAATGAGATGGGTAGTTTTACTCTTAATAATCCTGATGCTTTTGCCTCTACTTATACATTTATATCTCTCTCTTGTGATTATAAGATAAAGAGACATATAGAGTATCAAGCATTACGGATATACCAAGAGCTTCTAAAATTTCATATAGATAGAGATGATAAGAAGGTAATAGAGTATATTGATGCCCAGCGTCTCCATTTTGTATATCAAAATTTTAATTATAAAAATAGAGATGAGTATTATACAAAATCACTACTATCTACCATAGAAAAAAATCAAAGCAGTGAAGCACTTTTGCTTTTAGCAGAGTTTTATTATCAAAAGGGTAACTATAGAGAAGCCATAATATATATAGATAGAGCTAGAGAGAGTTCTAATAGATATATTCAAAATAGAGCAGAAAACATGGAGAATAGTATTAGGGCTAAATCTATTGAGATTCAAACAGAAGAGGTTACTCTACCTAATGAAAATATCTTAAGCAGAGTAGATTATAGAAATATTAAACAACTGTTTGTTAAGGTAGTTAAATTAGATAAAAAAGATAGAGATAAGATTAAAAATAAAAAATCTATATTAAAATATATAAAAAGAGTTGCTATATTAAAAGAGTTTAAAATAGAACTTCCTAAAAGAGATGATTATAAAAATAACTCAACAGAACTATCTTTAGGTAACTACAAATTAGGAGAGTATCTATTTATATTCTCAGCAACAGAAGATATTGATAAAAATTTAATATATAAAATAGTAACTATCTCTAATGTCTCATATATTAGAAATAGTAAAAAAATAATTGTTATAAACAGAAAGAGTGGAGAGCCAATAGAGGGAGTAGAGGTATCTTTTTATGATAAAAGATATAATCGAAACACTCATAGCTATGAATCAATTTACATATCAAAAAGAAATAGTAATAGAGATGGAGAGGTAGATATTCCAATCAGTAAAAATAATAGTTTAGAGATAAGATTTAAATATGGAAAAGATAGGTTAGTCTCTTCAACCAATAACTATTATGACGAATATAGAGAAGATACTTATAATGGAATAGCTGTTAAATTCTTTACAGATAGAGCAATCTATAGACCTAATCAAACAATATACTTTAAAGGCTTAGCATTTAAATATAGCTCTATTAATCGACCTAAAATTTTAACAGATAAAGAGATAAAAGTCTCATTTTATGACACAAATCATCAACTTATAGAGTCTAAAACATTTACAACCAATGAGTTTGGAACATTTAATGGAGAGTTTACAGCACCAAAAAGTGGTCTACTTGGTACTATGTATA
>CAMZNQ010000054.1 GCA_947313765.1 uncultured Sulfurovum sp. | reverse complement strand
GTTGCATCTTTTTTAATGCTATTTTCTGTTTGGCTGTTAGATGTGCGTTTCCACTTATTCTTACGTACTTCCATGCTTTTCTATGGGTTGATGGGTCAATAGTTGCAACTGTTTTAAAATTTGGTTTTTCTGGTAATGGTGTTCTGCTCATGTCCATGTCAAATAAAATATCTTCATCCATATCTATAGCATCATCAAGGTCATAATATTCAGTCAATGATACGATATTAGTATCATCAAAGTCATACTCTTCTCCTATTTGAGCTTGTAATATATTAAAAGTTGCTACTTGGTTTTCATCCAAACTTGATAAATCAATCATTTTATACTCCTATTTTTTCAAAAAGGGATTTTGTAACATGAAGATTCCCTTTTTTAGTAGATTTTTTATTTGGCTTTTTATTTGGTTCTTTATCTTTATTGTTTTCAGCTTTTTTCTTATCAGCTACCTCTTTTTTCGCATCCTTTTCTGCTGTTTTACTATTTTTACTAAACGGCTTTGTAGAATATGAACGTTTGGATTTATGGTTTTTCCCACTCATCCCACCTTTTGCACCCTCAAAATCTGTAGGGTAGAGCCAGAATACTTTCTTTCCACCTCTTGTTCCCTCATGACATACTTTTTTGAAAGAACCTATTTTTTTGTCCTTTTGGTCGGTACAATTTGACTTTTCAGTGTAAAAACTCCAGTCCATATCGTATTCATCATAAGAGGGAGTATCACTATCTGTATCATCCAAATCATAGACTCTTAAAACGTCTGGTTTTGGTTGATTTTCTATTGCATGATTTACGAAATTGTATATCGTGCCGTCCCCCATCATTTGAAAAATGTAATTTTTGAGAAGAACTAACTCTTCCCCTGCAATAGATACATTTGAAGAAACGAGATTTTTCATCATTGAGCGAGGGAGTTTTAAATAAATAAATAATCTTTTTACTAATGTTGAGTTCCCACCTAAATTGTAGAAACTTTCAAGTGCATCTTCTAGCGTTTGAGCTGTTGCTAATGAAGATATAAGAGAAGTCAAGAGAAAGAAAAGTTTACGATTCTCTAAAGAGTCCACCGTTAAAGCCACCTCTTTTTTATTTTGATTTATCTTCTTGTAGTTTGCGAAAAAATCTTTTCTATTTGCCATTAATTAATCCTTTCTATTTTTCTTGATACAGTACCTTGTATCTTTCCTCTGCGTAACACACCTGCGAGAATACAATCATACTCCACCGTAATTAAATCATCATCCGATAGTGTAACCTTGAATGCGTATCTTTCTTTCTCCTCTTTATTGAATGTGTTTACCTCATCCAAATCCAAAAATAATATTCTTACTTTATCACGTACGAATCGTAAAGCTTCATTATTGTTTTTAAAAAACTTTGAGGCAATAATACGAGCTATGTATCTTTCTAAAAATGCCTTTGCCTCTGCATTTGCGAACAGTCGTAAAGGTGTCCATTTTGGGTAAGACGATAAAGCGTCTCCAATACATATTTTATCATTGATTACTCTAAGAGTATTGATTCTTAAGTCTACCAGCTTTGTAAGGTCATCTTGGTCAAAATCTGGAGGTACATCTATATAATTTCTTGGTGGTGGGTAGTCTACTCCTGCTATACTATAGTGTATACGACTTTCTACATCTCCTACCATTTCGCTTAGATTCTTGGTTATGCTTTCTCCTGCATACCATCCACTCAACCCTATAGCTTGTATTCCATTTACAAATTGGCTCTTTGTATTGTTCCATATCTTGACTACATACTCATGATTGAGATTTAAAGCTTTTACCCATTTTTCAGCACTTTTTAGATTTCCGTCAAAATGTGGAATGTCAATAATCATAGGCGTTTTTGCTTTGAATAATACCCCACTCCAGATTTTTTGAAGAACACTAATATCATACAAACCTGCACTCATGAAATAGTCCATCTTCTCGGCTTCTTTCCCCATCACTTCAACGGCTAAATCATATTGAGGAATACCATCATTTATGGTATATGGTTGAAGTGTGTCAATGTATACAAAATCTTTTTCAAAATTTTCATTTGTACTATCAATTTTCATATCCATAATTGTAGAGTCCAATAAAAGAGGTAAATAATTTGGAATTCCGTAATCATCTTTTGATTCAACATCTATACTACCCTTAATACGGTATATCTCCCTATTATGGTTATCGAATAAAATTACTTCTAGCTCTCTTTTTTGTGCTTTATAAGTCATTTTTACGGAATGAACAAACTCGAAACACTGTTTTATTAGGTATTGAAAATGTTCTCCAACATCAAGAGGCAAATCTTCCCACTCATTGATTCCATTCCCTCCGAATATGTCAATTGGAGAGAGAGAAGATTCATATATATTGCCTTTGTAGCTCTGCATATATGCACCACTTACTACATCTACAATTTCGAAAGGGTCATCAAAGATACTATTTGTAAAATCTGCATCTAATTGAATGAAGTTAGTATCTATCTTGTCGCCTATGTAGTTTACATCTGCAACGAGAGTTGAACCCTCCACAAAATAGAGTACCTCATCATCTTTATTTTTCAAGGTAATAGTGAGATAATCATCCTCAACTGCCGAGTATTTCACTACTAGCTTTAGAGCTTCATTATCCATATAACCATCATTGAAGCTTACACCTATTTGGAGAGGAAAAGCCCCTGCTGTCAATGTTGCTGTTTCATCAAAAAAGCGTACACCATTGTAATCTGCCAATGTGATACTGCTTGATGTGGTGGTTATGAGAGGTTCATTTGCTTCAAATATAGGAGTAATTAGGGAAAAATCCCCTGCTCCA
>CAMZNQ010000053.1 GCA_947313765.1 uncultured Sulfurovum sp. | reverse complement strand
GAGAGAGGTCATGACTTTACTTACATTTGTCTTGATAATGAGAACTATGCAAATACAGGTGGACAACGTTCATCAGCAACACCAGTAGGGGCTCATACCTCTACTGCACAAGCAGGTACTCACTCTTATGGTAAAGAGCAGAAGAAAAAAGATATTGTATCTATTATGGCAGCTCATGGTTCTCCTTATGTTGCACAACTTGCACCAAATAAATGGAAAAGTATGGCAAAAGGTTTCCAAAAAGCACTAGAGACAGAGGGACCATGTTTTATCAACACAGTATCTCCATGTTGTACAGAGTGGAAATTTGACCCAAAAGATACAATTAACCTTACAGACTTGGCAACAGATAGTTTAATGTTCCCAATCTATGAGATTATTGATTCTCATGAGTTAAATATTCTCTACAGACCAAAAAATCCAATCTCTGTAGAGGAGTATATGGCTGCTCAAGGGCGTTATAAACACCTATTTAAACCACAATATAGACACATCATTGACCAAGTTCAAAAAGATGTAGATGCTAAATGGGATTTACTACAAAGAAGAGAAGAGGCTAGACTCTAATAGCTCTTCATATCCCCCAATATGGGGGGTATCAATTTGAAAGTTCAACTTTTACATAATCAAACCATTTAATATAGTCATGAGGATTCTTATGATAACCAACTATAGAGGTAAAAATCTCTTCCTCTTTATTGATAATATATAAATTAGGTACAGCAGTAATATTATATTTTGATGGATATTCACTGTAATTTTTATCTAAAAGTAGAACAACAAAATCACTATTTAATCGTTTAACAATCTCTTCATCTCTAAATGTTGTCTCTTTTAATTTTCTACACCATCTACACGGTTTAGTTATAAATAGAATAAAGATAGGTTTATTACTTCTTTTAGCTACCTCTAAAGCCTCTTTATAGTTGATATAGATTTTATTAATACCTAACATTGTTGTCATAGTATTAATCTTTTGAATATCACTTTTACTCTCCTCTTTTTGGTTACTACAAGAGATAAAACCAATTAGAACTAAAATAACTATTAATGTTTTCATCTAATTTCCCTAATTTTTTTATTATTATACATTAATTTTAATACTATAGTAATAATTAAGATAAACTATAATATAATTTTTAGTTAAAAAAATTAAGAAAGAATTAATAATAATGAAAACAATATATAATATAATATTTATCTTACTCTTCTCTTCACTATTGAGTGCCAATAGTAATCTTAGAGTTTTAAATTTGGCTAGAAATGGAGATGCTTTAGCCCAATACAATTTAGCAATGGAGCTTAAAGATAAAAATCAAAGAGACTCCTTTAAATGGATGCACAAATCGGCATTAAGAGGATATCCTCCTGCTCAATATGAGTTTGCACTTATGTTTCATTATGGGATTGGTGTAAGAAAAAGTTTTGAGTTGGCACGATTATGGTTTAAGCGTGCTTCTAAAAGAGGTGAGAGAAAAGCACAGGTTATTCTATATCGTTTCTATGCAGGTAAAAAAGTAGAATCTATACATTTAAAACAGCAACACCATTACAGTCAAAATTTTAGAAGAATCCGACAATAATTTTGGTATCCTTTTAAATAATTTATTAAAAGGAAGTTTCATGAAGGCATTATCCAAAGAGTATCCACTCTTTATCTCTATTCTCTCATTAGTACTTTTTACCATATTTGAGCATACCTTAGCTCATACTTCAGTTGGAAATATTATTGGATTTCTCTCCCTCTTTGCTATTATAATCTACGCCTCTTTAGCAGTGGCACACCATGCAGAGATGTTAGCTGAAAAGTTTGGAGAGCCTTATGGAACACTCATTTTAACTATGTCTGCTGTTACAGTTGAGGTTATGATTATTGCTATTATGATGTTACATTCACAAAGCCCTATATTGGCTCGTGATACAATATATTCTGCAATTATGTTAGATATTAATGGACTTCTTGGTATTTCAGCTATTATTGGTGGTATTAAGTTTGGAGAACAACCTTACAATATAGACTCTTCAAACTCATATATGTCTATGCTGTTAGTTGCAATTGGATTATCAATGGTTCTACCTCACTTTATTGATGCCACTCATCAAACTATTTTTATGTGGTTTATTGTACTTGTATTTATTATGCTATATATTGTTTTTACAAGAGTTCAACTAAAAAAGCATAAATATTTCTTTGAGTATATCCATGAAGATGAAGATATAAAAGAGGAGCATAATAGTGAAGAGATTAATGGTTGGTATCATGCCATATTACTTGCAGTTTACATATTGATTATAGGTTTTCTTTCAGAGATTCTATCGGTATTTATGTCTAATATGTTAGAGACACTTGGACTACCATTAGCTTTAGGTGCTGTTGGTGTTGCTCTAATTTCTGCATCTCCTGAATTGATTGTTGCCTTTAGGTCAGCTCTACGAAACAATATGCAAACAGTCATTAACATTGCTCTTGGTGCATCTTTGGCAACTATTCTTTTAACTGTTCCATCTGTAATTATTATCTCTTATTTTGCAGGATTGGAACTTACGTTAGCTATTACTCCAACACAAGGTTTTTTACTAGGATTAACACTCTTAGTAAGTTTAGTTAACTTTAATGATGGAGAGACAAATGTATTGGAGGGATTCTTGCATTTTATACTCTTTATTGTCTTCTCTTTTATGCTTTTTGTATAAAATGGCACTATATGTTCTTAAATGTTCTTATATATGATATAATTCCTTTAAAAAGGAGATAATATCATGTATCTTTTTAGACTATTAACCATATTATTTATACTTTCTACGCTACTACTATCTACAACTCTTGAAAATGCTTCAAGTAAAAGAATAGATAAATGGCATGTTTTAAAATATTTCTCAAAAGGAACTATCAAAAATATCTATGATAAGAGAAAAAAAAGTAGAGTTATTAAATTTGATGGAAATGGAACAAGAACTGTTTATATATTAAAACCTAAAAAGAGAAGTTTTAAACGTAAAAAAGTTGAAAATACTCTTCAATGGGAGATGAATTATCGTGAAGATTTTGTTATTATGGTTGGCATGAGTACATTAAAAGGAAATCGTTATATCATATATACACCAGGAGATAAGGATTCATATCTTCAGTATGGTCTAGGAGATGATTCAACCTCTGGAAAATGGAAAAAATATAGTAGAAATCTACAAGAGGATTTAGAGAATTCAGATAGATACAATAAAATTATAAGTGTAAATAGTTTTGTCATAAAAGGTAGTGGAATGGTAGATAATATTAAAATTATTAAATCAAATTTGACTACTATAAAGGATAGAACTAAAAAAGATAATATAGTAAAGATAGAGAAAAAAGAGAAAAAAAACTTTATAGTAGAGAGTAATATTATAGAAAAGATAGAAAATAATAGTAATATTCACCAACC
>CAMZNQ010000052.1 GCA_947313765.1 uncultured Sulfurovum sp. | reverse complement strand
CTTTTTCTCCTCTTCTGCAACAAGTTTATCTATCTCTTCTTTAGATAAAATTTTCTCTGTTCCATTAACATCTACCAATATAACACGGCTTGTTACACTTGGAACTTCATCTATAATTTTATAGGTTGTTTTGTTTGTATCTTTTACTAAAGACTCTTTAATGGTAACTGTTGCACCCTCTTTTTGAATAGCAGGTTTTTCTGTTTCTGGTGCTTTTTGCTCTGTAGCATCTCCTCCACATCCTGTCATAGAGGCTATAACTAAAGCACTCATTCCACCAATAATAGCATAGTTTGAAATCTTTTTTATATGTCTGTTCATCAATATTCCTTTTAGATTTTATTCACAGTCTATTCACTACTATGAATAGACTATAAAAGTTTAATAAATAGTAGTTTTAAATATCTACTATAGTGCCAATGTTGCTACTTTTGCAACACGAGAAGCAAATGCTGATTTATCTTTTGGCTCTAGTCCCTCAGATAATTTAGCTGAGTCTAAAAGAATCCATGCCATATCTGCAAAGGTATCTTTGTTCTCTAGCTTATCAAGCTTTTGAATCATAGCATGTTCAGGATTAACCTCTAAAATAAGTGGTGTTTCAGGCATCTCTTGTCCCATTTGTGCGAACATATGAGCCATTCCAGCCATTGGGTCATTAGCATCTTTTACCACACATGATGGACTTGTAGTAAGACGCGTTGTAGTTTTAACCTCTTTTACCTCATCTCCTAAAATCTCTTTAATCTTATCTGTTAACCCTTTAAACTCTTTAGAGATAATCTCTTTCTCTTCATCTGTCTTAGAGTCAGGAGCATCAATGGTGGTAATATCTTTTAGACTCCACTCTTTGTATGTACCAATAGTTGGTGCAACAATCTCATCTATCTCTTTATCATCCATAATAAGCACTTCAATATTTGCTTTTTTATAGGCTTCAAGTAATGGAGAGTTTCTTAATACTTTCTCATCTTCTCCTGCAATGTAGTAAATCTCTTTTTTCTCTGAATCTCCACGGCTTACATAATCTTCAAAACTAACCATTCCCTCTTCAACAGAGCTTTTATATTTTACAATCTCAAGAAGTAACTCTTTATTGGTATGGTCTTGGAAGATACCCTCTTTAATTACCTTATTGTACTGCTCTGTAAAGATTGTAGCCTCTTCATCTTTAAGCTTTTTAATCGCTTTTAAGATTCTCTTAGTTGAACTCTGCTTGATGTTTGCCAAAATCTTATTGGATTGTAAAAGTTCACGACTTACATTTAATGGTAAATCTTCACTATCTATAATCCCTTTTACAAAACGTAAATATGTTGGAAGAAGCTCTTTATCATCATCGGTAATAAATACTCTCTTTACATAAAGTTTTACACCACTTTGATAATCTGCACGATACAAATCCATTGGAGCTTTTTTAGGAATATAGAAAAGTGTTGTAAACTCATTTGCACCCTCTACTTTGTTGTGAAGATAGGTTAAAGGTTCATCATCTCCATGTGCTAGACTTTTATAAAATTCTATGTAATCATCTTTTTTCAAGTTTGATTTCTGAACTGTCCATAGTGCAGTAGCCACATTTGCTTGTTCAGATTTCTTAACCTTTTTAGTAACAGCATCATCGCCCTCACCTGTTGTCTCATCTTCCCAATAGTGCATTGTAATTGGGTAGGCAATGTGGTTAGAGTACTTCTTAACCACCTCTCCTACTTTCCACTTACTTAAAAACTCTTTCTCTTCCGCTTTAAGTTTAATGTAGACAACTGTTCCATGCTCCTCTTTTGTTACAGGGGTAATCTCAAACTCTCCTGTTCCATCTGTAGAGAACTTATACGCCTGTTCCTCTCCTGCTTTTTTAGTGATAACATCAACTTTTTCAGCAACCATAAAGACCGAGTAGAAACCAACACCAAATTGACCAATAAGATTAGAATCTTTTTTAGCATCGCCTGTTAGACTCTCTACAAATGATTTTGTTCCAGATTTTGCAATTGTTCCAAGGTGTGAAATTAAATCCTCTTCATTCATTCCAACACCATTGTCTCCAATAGTTAATGAATTATCTTTATCATCAATATTTACATTGATTTGACCTTTCCAACTCTCCTCTTTAAACTTCTCATCTGTTAATTGCATATAATTAAATTTATCTATTGCATCACTTGAGTTTGAAATTAACTCTCTAATGAAAATCTCTTTATTTGAGTAGAGTGAATGAGTCATTAATTTTAAGAGTTGACCTATCTCTGTTTGAAACTGATGTTTTGCCATC
>CAMZNQ010000051.1 GCA_947313765.1 uncultured Sulfurovum sp. | reverse complement strand
CTACCATTGCTCAAGAGTTAAATACAGATGAAGAGACCATCATTATACAAATTTTAACTGAAAAGAAAAGTAAGATTATTAGACAAATATCTCCAATTTTTGATACAAAACGTTTAGGGTATAGCTCCTCTCTTGTCTCTTTCAAGGTTAAAAAGGAAGATATAGATAGAGCTGTAGAGATTATTAACTCTCACCCAGGGGTTTCACATAACTATGAGCGAGAACATACATTTAATATATGGTTTACACTAGCTGTTGCTCCTGACTCTAAACTTGGGTTACATAAAACTGTAGAAATTTTAGCATCAGAGGCTAATGCTATTGATTTTATTATACTTCCTACTCTAAAGCTATTTAAGATAGCAGTAAAATTAAACACTACAGGTAGCGATGCGAAAAAAGAGAAAGTTTTAAAACAAAAACAGAAATATATAGAGTTAACTCCTCTTCATCACAGAGTCATCTCTTTAGCACAATATGATATTCCTATTACTCCTGAACCATTTAAAGATACTATTAAAAAATTAGATATCTCTTATGAGAAGTTTTTTAAAATTTTAAATGAGTTAAAAGATGCAGGTGTGATGAGACGTTTTGCAGGAATTTTAAACCACAGAAAAGCAGGTTTTAATGCAAATGCTATGGTTGTTTGGGATATTCCAGAGGGTAAAGAGGAGGAGATGGGAGAGAAAGCTGCTCAATTTTCTGCTGTAAGTCACTGTTATTTACGACCAAAATATCCAAATTGGCCCTACAATCTCTTTACAATGGTTCATGGAAAAACATCAGAAGAGACAAATAGAATCATAAAAGATATCGCCTCGGAGATAGAACACTTTTCAAGAAGACCACTCTACTCAACACGAGAGTTTAAAAAAGTTAGAATCAGATACTTTACAACTAAATTTAAAGAGTGGGAAGAGAGAAAATTATCAAAACTTAGTGTAAAAGTAGCTCTGTAAGAAAAAAAAGATAGATAAAAAGATAATTTGATATAATCAAATAAATTATATCAAAAATACTACTCTTAGGATACTGTTTGAAACAACTAATATTTATATTTTTTACGGCAATTATATTAATGGGATGTTCTAATAAAAAATTTTATAGCAATAATATACTCTCTATGGAGAAAGAAGAAGAACTTCAGAAAGCAAATTTATTAAATAATAGAGGAACAGATGCATATGTTGATGGAAATTATGATTTAGCTCTTAAATATTTTCGTCAATCACTACTAATAAAAGAACAAATCTTAGGAACAGAAGATTTAAATACAGCTACAGGGTACAATAATTTAGGACTCCTATATAAAAAGCAGGGAAAACTACAAAAATCTCTAATATATACTAAAAAAGCTTTAAATATTAGAGAAAAGATTCTCGGAAAAAATAGTAGCCAAACAGCTGAAAGTTATAATAATTTAGGAACTATTTATGCCTCAATGAAAAAGACATCAAAGGCTATTAATTTAACAAAATCGACTATTAATATTAAAAAAAATATTATTCAAAAAGAGCAAGAGGATATGTCAATTAGCTATATTAATTTAGCTGTTTTATATGATAGATTAGGAGATACAACCAAGGCTATAGAATATTATAAACAGGCACTAGAGATTAATAAAATAATTTTTGGAGAAGAGCATGATATAACACAAAGAAATTACCAAGATATTACTCAATTATATTTGACAATAAATGATTACAAAAATGCTAGAATTTACGCTAAACATATAGTAAAGAAAGATAATCAAATAGAATTGGAAGATATTAATATCAATTCTAAAGATAGATAGAGGTTATTTAAACCTCTTCTTCCACTCTTTCTCAAATTTCTTACGTTTGATAAAAGATAATTTCTCTATAAAGACTTTACCATCCAAATGGTCAATTTCATGTTGAATTGCTATGGCTAAGAAATCATTATCTTCAATAGTTCTCTTCTCTCCATAACGGTTTTGATACTCCACAACAATATGCTCTGCTCTTTCTATATCTTCATATACGCTTGGAATACTTAAACACCCCTCTTGATGTTTACATGAACCTTCTTTTTTAATGAAAACTGGATTGATAACCTCTAATGTTTCACTCTTAATAGGTTTTCCATCATTTATATTTTCATTAGGTATATTTATAATCAGAACTCGTTGAGGTACACCAATTTGAATGGCAGCTAGACCAACTCCATTTTTAGCAACCATTGTATCATACATATCATCAAGGAGTTGATGTAGTTTCAAATCAAACTCCATAACCTCTTTAGAGATAAGTTTTAGACGTTTATCGGGGTAGATTACAACATCACGAACCATACAATACCCTAACTAAAACTTTTAACTAAGACTTTGTCAATAAGTCCATACTCAACAGCCTCTTTTGATGACATAAAGTTGTCTCTCTCTGTATCTCTCTCTAACTCTTCTGCTGTTTTGCCACAATTTTCAGCCATAATCTCATTGAGAGAATCTTTTAAACGTTGAATCTCTTCAGCTTGAATTTGAATATCGGTAGATTGTCCTTGTGCGCCACCTGATGGTTGGTGTATCATAATTCTAGCATTTGGAAGTGCATAACGTTTACCTTTTGTACCAGATGATAGTAAAAAAGCACCCATAGATGCAGCTTGACCAATACATATCGTCACTATATCTGGTTTAATATAGTTCATAGTATCGAACATTGCCAATCCTGAAGTAATAACACCACCTGGAGAGTTAATGTAAAAATATATGTCTTTATCTGGGTCTTGTGCCTCAAGAAAAAGAAGTTGTGCTACAATTGTTGATGCAACTTGGTCGTTTACCTCTCCACTTAACATAATAATTCTATCTTTTAATAGTCTTGAATAGATATCGTAACTTCTTTCACCACGACCTGTTTGCTCTACAACGTAAGGAATATAACTCATTATTGTTACCTTTATATTTTAAATATTTAGTTATTAGGAGAATACACTTTTTTTACTTATAAATCTATTGATATTGTGGGCATTTATACCCACAAAGGAGAGTAAGGAGATATTACTTTTCTATTCCAATTATTTTAGCAAATAGTTTATCTTCAATCATGCCCATTTTAACAGCAGGAAAAAGATTATTTGTCTGATAATACTCAATTACTTGTTGTGGGTCTTGACCACTCATCATCGCTTCATAGTAGATTGTTTGAGAAACATCTTGGTCATTTACTTCAATTTTCTCTTTTTTAGCTAAGAAATCTACAAGGAAAGTAGCTTTAACAGAACGAATTGCATCTTCTCTTACAGAGTCTCTAAGTTCATTAATTTTCTCTTCATTATCTTTGTATGGTGCTAACTCATCTTCACTCATCTCTTGAGCTATATTATTTACTTGTTGGTCAATCTCTTGCTCTACAATATTCTCTGGTAAATCAAAATTGTACTCTGAAACTATTGCTTCAATAAGTTGTGGTTTTAGTGTTTCATTGTAAAGTTTAGAGATTTTTTCAGACTTAATCTGCTCTATAATCTTCTCTTTTACTGTATCTGCTGTTGCACTATCATCACCTGGAATCAATCTTTTAACCATCTCTTCATCAAGTTCTGCTGATGATTTAGCCTTAATTTCATTAATTGTAACTGTAAAGATTGCCTCTTTTCCTGCAAGGTCTTTTGATTGATAATCTTTTGGGAAGGTTACTGTCAAATCTTTTGTTTCGCCTTTTTTCAATCCTACCATCTGCTCTTCAAAACCAGCAATAAATTGACCAGAACCAATAACAAGTTCAAAGTTGTCTGCTTTTCCACCCTCAAACTCTACTCCATCAACTTTACCAACAAAGTCAAAGGTAGCTTGGTCATCATTCTCTAAACCTCTATCCTCTTGAACTTTTTTAAATGGTGCATTATTATCAAGAAGTGTTTTAAGTCTATCTTCCAATTCACTATCTTCTACAGTTGGTTCATCGTAGCTTGGTGCTAGTTTAGCATAATCCTCTGCTTCAATAGTTGGACGTAGTGAAATTGTAATCTCAACATCAATACCATCATCAACTTTTTCATATTTTTTAAATGTTGGGTCACCAATAATATCTGATTGATTAATATTTAAATCTTTTTTTGCACTTTCAACAATCTCTCTTATCGCTTCACTCTCTGCATCTTGACTTAACTGCTCTTTGTACATTTTTTTTACGATTGCTACAGGTACTTTACCTTTTCTAAATCCATCTACATTAGCAGTTTTTGCTAGTTGCTTTGCTGATTTTGTAATGTTCTTTTCAATATCTGCTGACTCAATTTTTGCTACAACCAATACATTTGCCGTATTGGTTTTTGTTGCTGTAATATTCATTACAATCCTTTTTTACCAAAATAATTTGTGAATTCTAGCAGAAATAGGCTAAAATCCTTTAGTACCCATTATTAAGTTTTTTAGTTAACTCTATCTTCTACTTTAGATTGATTGATTAAGGAACTCTATATCCAAACTTTTCAAAAATGGATTTAGCTTTTTGTCCTAAAAGAAATGTATAGAAGGCAGATGCTTCTAAATTATTTTTACCATGTTTCAGTAGAATAACTCCTTGGTCAATGGGTGTGTATAGTTTAGAGTCTACATCTATCCAATTTTTACCTTTTTTAAGATGAGATAACTTAGGAGAAAAGAGTGCTGATTTAGCAATTATTCCTATGTCTGTTGCTCTAATTGAGTAGATGACTGTTTGTGAGATAGACTCTCCATAAACTAACTTACTTTTTACCTTTTCATAAATATTAGCACTCTTCAATGCTTCTATAGATGCCTCTCCATATGGTGCTGTTTTTGGATTTGCAATAGCAATTTTTTTAATATTTTTACTCTCTAAAATAGATATCCCTTTAGATAAATCTATCTCTTTATTTGAAAGATAAACTAGTGAACCTTGAGCATAAACAATAGGTCTAGTTATCGCTTCTCCCGTCTCATAAAGAGATTTAGGGTATTCCATGTTAGCACTTAGCAAAATATCATAAGGAGCTTTATGTTTTATTTGAGCTACTAGCTTACCTGTTCCTCCTAAAATAACCTCTACTTTTGTATTTGGATAGAGTTTATTAAACTCTTTTTTTAAATCATCAATTGCATAAGATACATTTGCCGATATAGCAACTCTTATTTTTCCTGCATAAAGAGAAGTAGATAAAAGTATAAATAGTAAAAATCTTTTTTTCATGAAAAAAACTCCATTTATATTAAAATTTGGTAAAAATATCTAAAACAGGATAACAATAACTATTAATAAATAGTGCAGAATAGATTAATCCAATTATTGTAAATATAAATATATGGCTAAGAGGTATAAATCTGTTAAATAGGAGTAACACTAAACTATATATAGCATATCCAAATGTTGTTACAATAAAGACAATAAGACCCATAAGTGAATTTTCAGATAGAGGTAGTTTAATAAAATAATCTAATAAGTCACCAATTAGAGTATATATTAGAGAGTAAAATATTAAAAAAGTTATAATAATAACAGATATAAAAATTTTAGATTTTATAAAAAAATGATTTACTAAATTAGTAAAAGAGGTGAATAGTATAAGCACTAAAAAGATATAAATGATAAGATGACTATATAAAACATATAGTTTATCACTAGTAAAAGTCTCAATAATAGATGGGTATATTATTCTAAAATAAAAAAAAAATCCCCCTACTAAAAGTGTTGCTACAAAAAGGGGAAGAAGTGAATTTTTAATTAAATTAATGCTCATAAAATACTTTTTTAAATATATTATGCACTAATTATAATAAATATAAGTTTATTTTTAAATAAACTGAATATAAAGCTAAAATTAAGCCCTTAAAAAATCTGGATTGGCAATAACTTCAAATGAAAATCTTAGATCTCTTTTAGATAATTCTTCTTGAATTACCTCTTTTATTGCATCAATTTTTGAATTAAAAATTCCAGAACGGTCAACAATAAACATATCTTTACTCATATTTGCACCAACCATTTGAGCTGTTTTTAACACTTTTATCATCTCATCAGTTGAACTATTTTCTATACCTTCTGATATAAAACACATATTTGTATCAAGTAGTGCTTCTCTGATATCTGCAGTAAATCCTACTTCTGTATCTTTATCCATACTCTTAATAACCATAGCCTCATCAGAATTATAATATCCTCGTTTAATATTTTCTACACGTTTATTATCTTGTGATATATACGTTACTTCATTACCCATTTCTGCTAAGACTTTTCCACTTAATAATTGATTATATTCAATTCCCATTACACTGATTTTCATTTTTAAAGGTATCCTTTCATTTGATATACTCTGTTCTTGTTTTTGTTACATCACAATTCTATATTAAATGAATATTATCTTAACTTAAAATTTAAATATTTTTTTAAAGATTATATTAAGTTTATACCCATAATACAACTCTAACTCCCATAAAATAGATATTTCTAAAGAAAAAAATATTTTTTTTCAATTTCTATGCTTTTTATTACTTTAAAATAGAATAAAACGGTTGAATAATATATATGATTATATATATTAAAAAATATTTTTATGATAGAATAATGATTTAAAACTTTAATGGGACAATCTATGAGAACAAAAATAATTTTTCTATTTTTTATACTTTTATCAATACTATTAATATCTATTACTTTACTATTTGAAGCTAAGCATATCTATTTGGCAAAAGTTGAGAAGATAAGGATTTTAAATATTCAAAAAGTATATTATAAAAGCTACTTTCGTAAAAGAGATAAACATGTACCTAAACGTTCAGTAGAGTTTGCACAAAAAGAGATAAATCAAATTTTAATAGAAAATCCTATTGAGTTTGAAAAAAACTCCTCTTTAGTAAAAAATCATCAAATATTAAGAGGTATAACCAATATACTTAATAATTTAAAAAAGGAAGCTATTGTAGAAATTAAAACATATACAGATAAAGATGGACATAAACAGTATAATTTAAAACTTTCTCAACAACGAGCAGATGAATTAAAAAAATATATAAATAATAGAACTAAAATGTCTTTTATTTCAGCTATTGGCTACGGAGAAGAGATTCAACATAAAAAAAATGAAAAAAAATATTTAGAAATTTATTTAAAAAGGGTTAAGTAATGTCAGAAACTATAATAGAAATTTCACTCTATCTTATATTAGCTATTCTATTGGGATATATATTTGGATGGTTAATTACAAAATCTATCTATATAAAAAAAATTAAATCACTAGAATCAGAAAATAGTGAAAAGAATATAAAAATTAAAACTCTATTGGAAGATAGAGAGAGACATGAGCTAGAGATGTTAGCTTTTATAGAAGAGCGTGAAGAGATAATCAAAAAGATGCAATCCTCTAAAAGTTAGAGGGTGCAGTAGTATTTATTATATTATAAAATTCACTTCTTGTTCTTTGGTCACTCTTAAAGAGTCCACGTAGAGCAGAACTAACTGTTGTAGAGTTAATTTTTTCTACTCCTCTCATCTCCATGCACATATGTCGTGCATGAAGAACAACAGCTACACCTTTTGGATTGATACTCTCTGAAATAGCATCTGCTATCTGTTCTGTCATCTGCTCTTGAATCTGTAAACGTCTTGCAAAAACATTTACTATGCGAGGAATTTTAGATAGTCCTACTACTTTACCATCAGGAATATAAGCTACATGGGCGCGTCCAATAATTGGTAACATATGATGTTCACAAGTTGAATAGAACTCTATATCTCGTACTACTACCATCTCATCATTACTTGTAGAAAATAGTGCTTGGTTTAAAATCTCTTTTGGGTCTTGTTGGTATCCCTCTGTTAAAAAGCCCCATGCCTTTGCAACACGAGATGGAGTTTTTAATAGTCCTTCTCTTTCTGGATTTTCTCCTAATAACTCTAAAACTTTTTTTACAGCATCTTCAAACTCTGTTGACCTATTCATAACCATTTTCCCTTTATTTTTTTGATATATTACCATCTTTTATGATTTTTATTGTATATTGCGACCTTAATATTAATTAAAAAAGAACATAAGGATTATATATGCCACTATTAGACAGTTTTAGAGTAGACCATACAAAGATGCCTGCACCAGCAGTTAGAGTAGCAAAGTCAATGACCACTCCAAGTGGTGATGATATTACTGTTTTTGATTTACGATTTTGTAGACCAAATGAATCAATTTTAAGTGAAAGAGGTATCCATACACTAGAGCATCTATTTGCAGGATTTATGAGAGACCATTTAAATTCTAAAAAAGTTGAAATTATTGATATATCTCCAATGGGGTGTAGAACAGGATTCTATATGTCACTTCTTGGTACACCTAAAGAGAAGAGAGTTGCTAAAGCTTGGAAAAAATCAATGCTTGATGTTTTAAATGTTAAAAAACAGTCAGATATTCCTGAATTAAATATCTATCAATGTGGTACATATAAGATGCACTCTCTTGAAGAGGCAAAAAATATTGCTCAAGATATACTTGATAGCAAGATAGGAATAATGAATAATGATGAGTTAAAACTCTCAAAGAAAAAACTTAAAGGGTTATAGATGCTAGTTTGGATTTGTGTTGATTCTAAAGATGATAAAAATGCTAAAATTACAAAAGTTATTGATGCTAAATATTGGGCATTGGTTGAATTTGAAGGTGGAATAGCAAAAGATACAACCTTTTATGATAAGCGTCAAGATTTTGATGATTGGGTTGATTTTATCGTTATGAAAGATAAATATGAGTCCTATATGGAGTTTATGGATGAGGGTATGATGGTACTTACTGTTCGTAAAGAGGAGACAATTGAAGAGGTTAAAGAGTCATTTGTCTTTAAAGAGTTAGATGAGGTAGGATTATAATATTTGAGAGTTCTAACCATGAAAAATGTATAACAAAACCTTGCGTCCTAAAAAGAGAGTCATTCTATCAGAAGATGGGACAAATACTCTCTTTTCAGAAGAGTTTGCTGAATCCTATCACTCCACTAAAGATGGAGCATTACATGAGAGTTTAGAGAAGCATGTAAAACCTGCATTAAGTCTAAAAAAAAATGCTACCAAGTTAACGATTTTAGATATATGTTTTGGTTTAGGATACAATAGCTTTGCTACACTTCTATATATAAAAAAAAATAGTCTAAAAACTAAAGTTCACATATTATCTCCAGAGTTTGATGAAGAGTTAATTCACTCTTTAAAAGATTTTGACTATCCAAAAGAGTTCAATGAACTAAAAGATATCATATATGAAGTTAGCCAAAATCTATTTTATGAAGATGAGCAGTTTAAAATAGAGATTCTTTTAGGAGATGCAAGAGAATCTGTTCCTAAAATAGAAGATAAGATAGATATTGTATATCAAGATGCATTTTCTCCAACAAAAAATCCTCTTTTATGGACAAAAGAGTTTTTTATGGATATTGTCTCCATTAGTAATATAGATGTTATATTAACAACCTACTCAACCTCTGCTTCAACTAGACTGGGGCTTTATGAGAGTGGTTTTTTTATTTTTATTTATTATGGTAAAAAAAGTAGATATTCAACTATTGCCTCCATGAAAAAATTGAAAAATTTTGAGTATATAGATATGGAGTTAAAAAAAGTTCGTAATCCCACAGCTAAGAGCTTTAGGGATAGAGATTTCAGATAGAAATACTTAAATAAAATAATTAATTATTTATTTTAAATTAATATTTATTATAGATAGTGAAATATATTTAATAAATATTAAATGTAGTGTTTTTATTAACAATGTTACTATTTTGTATCAAAATACACAATTATTACACAAATATGGGTTAATTTTTCTTTTTACTTAAAAATATTTAAAAAGGATTTTTTTTGAAAAGAAAGATTAAATTATCCATTATATCTTTAACTCTACCTCTTATATTTATAGGGTGTGTAGAAAACAAGGTATCTAAAATTAACCCAGAGTTAAAAGATAAAAATCTTACAACATCAACTACAGAAGATAAAAATATCTCCAGCTCCCAAAATCTTCAATCAAACAACGGTATTAAACTTCTTCCAAATATAGATGAAAATGATATTGTAATGGATTCAACTATTCTTGATGAATTGGCACTTAATGTTAAAAACAACATAGATATAGATGTATCAGGAAGTTTATTAGCTCCAATGGAATCTATTGAAGTAGAGGATAACTGGGTAGAGTTTACAAAAAAAGATGAAGTGATAGAGATGGCAAAGGAGTATTTAGGAGTACCATATATCTGGGCTGCAAATGGACCATCATCATTTGATTGTTCAGGATTTACAAAGTACATATATAGAAACAATGGAATTACAATACCTAGATATTCAGGACATCAAGCAAATGTAGGAATGGAGGTCTCATTTGATGAGTTAGAGAAGGGAGATTTAGTATTTTTTGATACAAGTAAGGGTTTTCATGGAAAAGTTAATCATGTAGGTATCTATATTGGAGACCATAAATTTATACATGCTAGTTCAGCACAAAAAAAGGTAGTAATTAGCTCTTTTGATAGAAAAATATTCTATAGAAATAGATTTTTAAAGGGAAGACGATTACTTAACGATAATAGAAGCTTTGCAAGATATGAGGATTTGCAAACTGTAGAAGAGATACCGTTAAACAGTAATATCTAACTCGATTTAAATCAAGTTGGATATTTTATTAATTATGATGGAAAGATATTTTTAAAACTGTTTAGAAGTAGACCAAGAACTCCTTTTGGTCGTATAAGCTCTTCTAAAAACTCATCATAAGAGATTTTCTTTTCATCTAAAAAAGATTCTAAATATAATAATGAACCCTCTATTCCCTCTTTTTTTTCAATGGATAGCATCTCATCATACAACTCTTCTATCTCCTCAATAACTTGGTCAGGAGCTCCTCTTCTAAATGCTGTAAATGATACTATATCTCCTTTGATATTTTTTTCAATAGAAAAGTCACTAATAACCCAATAGTACTTACCACTTTTTGCTAAATTTTTTATTACTCCTGAAACTTCACGCCCTGCTTTTAAAGAGTTCCAAATTAAAAAAAAGATAGCTCTTGGCATATCTGGATGTCTTATTACATTATGTGGCATACCTTTTAACTCTTCTTCTGTATATCCTGATATATCTTCAAAATTCTTATTTACAAAAATAATGTTACCTTTAGTATCAGTTTTACTTACAATAAATTTCTTTTTAGAAAAAAATATCTCTTTATCTAAAACAATTGGTCTATATATCATATCTATTATTACCTTATAATTTCTTCAATTATTCTAGCGAACTCTTTATAAAAAAGCCATTTAAAAAAATATCTTTTATAGAAAAATAACATTTATTATTACTTTAATAATATTAATTAACTTTAAAAACAAAAAAAAATAAAAAATAAGTATATCTTTTTTTTCTTTTATATGCTAAACTCTAAATATATGGTAGTAAAAGGATTTTCATGCTTAAACAAAAACTTAGCTTTTTTTCTTTACTTCTTCTTTTTTTCTTTATAGGGTGTAATACTCCTCAAGTTTCAAAAGAGGGAGAAGGTGTTAAAATTTCAGGTGTTATTACATATGATAGAGTTCCCCTTAAAGATGGAAATTATGGTCTTATTAGTTTAGACTATAGTAATATTAAAAAAGAGAGAGGAAAAAATTTATATATTAAAGCACTTGATGTAAATGACTTAGTTTTGTACTCTACAACCTCAAATAATGATGGGGAGTATACTGTTTATGTTCCAGAAAATACCCCTATAAAAATTCGGGTATATGCAAGAATGTATAAAGAGGGTCAATGGGATGTCTCAGTTGTTGATAATACAAAGATGAAAGCTATGTATGTTTTAGAGGGTTCATTAATTGATAGCGGAACAAAACCTTCTATTAGAGACTTACATGCTCCATCTGGATGGGATGGAGAAGCATACTCTAAAATTAGAAAATCTGCACCTTTTGCTATTTTAGATAGTATCAATACGGTTATGCAAAAAGTTATAAAAGCAAAGCCAGATATTAATTTTCCTCAACTAACTGTAAATTGGTCGATAAATAATGTAGCTGCTGGAGGAGATAGAAGCATTGGACAGATTGTTACCTCAAACTATGATGGAGAGGATAATTTATGGATTTTAGGAGATGCTAACTCCGATACAGATGAGTATGATGACCATATTATTATTCATGAGTGGGGTCATTTTTTTGAAGATAAATTTTCACGTTCAGTTAGTATAGGTGGACCACATTCATCTGGAGACTCTTTAGATATTCGTGTTGCATTTGGAGAGGGGTGGGGAAATGCTCTATCTGCCATAGCAACAGATAACCCTGTCTATTTTGATACTTCAGGATATGGACAAAGTTCAGGTTGGTCAATGAATATAGAGACAGCTGTACATGAAAATCCAGGTTGGTTCTCAGAAGCATCTGTTCAACGTATTCTTTATGATTTATATGATAAAAATCAAGATGGTAATGATAATCTAAATTTAGGATTTAAACCAATTTTTGAGGCAATGGTTTCAGGAGAGAGAAATACACCTGCATTTACAAGTATTTTCTCTTTTATCCATGCTTTAAAATCTGAAAATGCTTCTAAAGCTTATGAAATTGATAATGTAGTTTCATCCGAAGGAATTGCACCTATCAATGATGAATATGGTAAATATCGTTCAAATAGGGCAATAGGAGAAGATGTTTTACCAGTATACAGAGAGCTAAAAGTAGGAAAGTGGATTACTCAATGCAATAAAAATAGATATGGAGTCTATAATAAACTTGGAAATAGAACATTTATAAAAGTCAAAATTGATAAGACGGGAATATATACTTTTGATGCACAACCATATGGGAACTCCTATGGAGACCCAGATATTGTTATATATAGAGCTGAGTATCCAGTTAAATCTATGGGTATGTCTCCTTTAGAGGGTACAAGTTCTGATAGTTTAACAATTAATTTAACTTCAGGAGACTATCTGGTTGAAGTTTATGATGCCTCTTTTAACAATAGCTGTTTTGTTATAAAGTTAAATAGAGATAGTGGAGTATACAAACCTGTAGTCTCAAAAGGACAAAAAGAGAGAAAACCATTAAGAATGCCTCAATATTAAAAATATATAAAAAAATATGGTAAAGTACGATATATATAAAATATTAAACTAAGGAGAGATATGAGATTTAACAAACATTACTTATTTATATTGTTTTTTCTATCTACAATATATTTAGAGGCTGTAGAGATTTCAGGAACTATATATTTTGAACGTATTAAAGTCAAAAATATAGGAGGCTCTTCTTTTTTAGATGAATCTAATATCATAAAAGAGAGAGCAAAATATGTTTCTGTAGTTGCAATAGATACTTCAGATAATTTAATTCAATCGACATTTACAGATGATAATGGAACTTATAAATTCTCTAATCTTCCAAATAATACTGATATAAAAATTCGTGTCTATGCAAAAATGAAAAAACTAAATAGATGGAGTGTAAAAGTTGTTAACAATACTAACAATGATTCCCTTTATGGTATTGAAGGTAGTTCTTCAAATAGTGGTAACTCAAACTCTATTCGTGATATTACTGCTACTGTATCAAGTAAAAACTCTCCACCTTTTGCCATACTTGACTCCATATATCTTGCTATGCATAAAGTAGTATCTGTTGATAGTAAAGTTAATTTTCCTCAACTAACTGTAAGTTGGTCTACAAATAATATTACTACAGGAACATATTATGATGGAGAAGATAATATCATGCTACAAGGAGACCAACATGGAGATAGTGATGAATATGATGACCATATTATTATTCATGAGTGGGGTCACTATTTTGAAAGAAATTTCTCTCGTGCTGATAATATTGGAGGACAACATGGAGCTGATGAACATTTAGATATTCGTGTTGCTTTTGGAGAGGGGTTTGGAAATGCACTTTCTGCTATGGTAACTGATGACCCTATCTATTTTGATACAATGGAAAATAGTGGGTGGAATATGAATATTGAAACAGCTCAACATGATACCCCAGGTTGGTTTTCAGAATCTTCTATTCAACGTATACTTTACGATTTGTATGATAGCCATGATGATGAGCAAGATAGACTCTCATTAGGATTTAAACCTATTTATGAGACACTAGTAAATGGGCAAAAATATACTCCTGTATTTACTAGCATTTTTTCATTTATATTAGAGTTAAAAAAAGTAAATCCAACTTCTACAGATAAGATTGATAATATTGTTGCAAATGAAGATATTGGCACTATCGAGGATATTTATGGTTCAAATCGTATCTCTAATCTTCAAGAGAGTTCACTACCACTATATAAAGAATTAACCGTAGATAAAACCATTGGAGATATTTGCACTATTAACTATTATGGAACTTATAATAAATTATCTAATCATAAATATATACGTTTTAGTATTAATGAAAATGGGACATATCCTATTGAAGTAAAACAGTCTAACGGAAGAAGTTCCGACCCTGAGTTTATTCTATTTAAGTCATCTCCTTTTGAAAAATTATCAACCAATGAGAGTGGAGAAAGAGGAGTTGAAAAGGCTAGTTTAGCTCTAACATCAGGAGATTATCTATTAGACATATATGATTCAAACAATATTGATAAAGCTTGTTTTTCTGTATCAGTTGGGGAAGTAACAAAGGTAGAAGAATCTAATAATAGTTCAACAAGTACTAGTTCAACCAATAATGAAAATGGTAGAACATCTACAATAGGGCTTACTCTACCTGAAAATATTTTTTTATCAACTCTTATTCTCTTTATGATACTATTTGTACCTCTATTTTTTATGAAAAAAGAGCTAGAATTAGCATAAAATTTAATTCAAAAAGGAAAAATTATGAAACTAAAAACATTAGCAATAACACAACTTTTAATCTTAGTAGGACTCCATTCAGATTCTATGACAGGTACAACCATTGGTCACTATTTGAAACCTGGAGCACCTATTAACATGAAATATATTAGTAAAAGTCATGAAGATAACGATAGTAGTAAAATATATGATGTCAACATCACTCTAATTACTACTGTTCGACAAGGAACGATGAAAGTTAAATTAAATATTGATAATAAATTAACTCAAATATCTTCTGTAGGAAAAGATTTGACTTTTGATATTAATCCTCAAAAAAAGAGATATCCTATTAATCTACAAGTATCTGCAAAATCAGACGGATTATATTACATTAGGCTATTGACAAAAATAGACAAAGGTATTGGTTCAAAGCTTAGAGCTTTTGCTGTTCCTGTCCAAATTGGAAAAAGAAAAAAAGTAAATACTAATAGTGTAATGATGAAGTCTCACTCTGGAGAAAACATATCTATCTCTAAAGCTGTTGAGACAATTAAAGTAGCTGAATAGAGATAATCATAGATTTTTAAAACAATCTCGGTATAATACTCGACCTCATTCTCTATGAGCAATATACATGAAAGGATTCACATGCCAAAAATGAAAAGCGTTAAAGGTGCTGTAAAGCGTTTTAAAGTTAAAAAATCTGGTAAAATCAAAAGAGGAACAGCATTTCGTTCTCACATTTTGACAAAAGTAGATGGTGCACATCACAGAGCAAATAGAAGTGCAAAATATATATCAGATGCAGATTCAAAAAAGATTAAAGAGATGATTAATTAATTTTAGTTT
This sequence comes from uncultured Sulfurovum sp., assembly GCA_947313765.1. GTDB lineage: Bacteria > Campylobacterota > Campylobacteria > Campylobacterales > Sulfurovaceae > UBA1140. The sequence continues at coordinate 3,990 of CAMZNQ010000051.1, read as the reverse complement.
TTTAATTAAATTAATAAAGCAAAAACTCCTAATAAGATTAGGACAAGTTCATTTTAATATAAAATGACACCAATACTAAAAAGATAGTACTTAGGTAAAGGAAAACAATGAGAGTAAGAACAGGTACGGTTAGAAGCCGTCGTCACAAAAGATTATTAAAACAAGCTAGAGGATTTTACTCTGGTAGAAGAAAACACTTTAGAAAAGCTAAAGAGCAGTTAGAGCGTTCATTAGTATATGCATATAGAGACAGAAGACAGAAAAAAAGAGACTTTAGAAGACTCTGGATTGTTAGAATTAATGCAGCAGCTAGATTAAATGAGATGAACTACTCAACATTCATGCATGGTCTTAAAGTTGCAAAGATAGAACTTGACAGAAAAATCTTAGCTGATATGGCTATGAATGCTCCTGAAGCATTTGCAAAAGTAGCTGAAGCTTCAAAATCTGCACTCTCTGCGTAAGTAGAGTTTTTTACTTGGGGAATCTTATTCCTCAATTTCCCTCTTAATACTTAATTAAAATAAATTATATATAAAATTTTGGTCATACATATCAAAGTAATTGATAAAAATCAATGACTATAATATGTTAGAATATTCTGTTAATTTTCTTATTAATCGCTATAGTTGTCAACTACTTTGATATTTATAAGCTTTTTTCCTAAACCACTCTAGCTCTTTTCGTAAGTTAACAACCTCTCCTACTACAATTAGAGCAGGGGTTGGTAAATCTTTTGCCATCTCCCATATATTCTCTAGTGTACCAACAACAGTTTTTTCATCAACTGTTGTTCCTCGACTAATAACAGCTACTGGATAATCTTTTGGTTTGCCAATCTCTATTAACTTTTTAGAGATATGTTTCAAACGATGAAGCCCCATTAAAAAGATGATTGTGTCATCAGTTTTATAGTTATCCCAAGGGATTTGAGACTCCTTTTTATTTTTACTTTCATGCCCTGTTACTACTCTAAAAGAGACAGTAATTCCACGATGAGTTACAGGGATTCCAGCATATTGAGGAACAGCAATTGCCGAAGTGATACCAGGAATAAACTCAAACTCTATCCCTCTTTGATGGAGATAGATTCCCTCTTCTCCCCCTCGACCAAATACTAATGGGTCTCCCCCTTTTAGACGAACTACATTCTCATATTTTAAAGCATTTTGGTATATTGTCTCATTAATCTGCTCTTGAGGCATGGAGTGATGAGAATCTTCTTTTCCTACATAGACAAATTCACATCCATCTTTTGCCTCTTTTAAAATATCTGGATTTGCTAACCTATCGTAAATAATCACATCAGCTTCATGTACCACACGCAGAGCTTTAATGGTTAAAAGCTCAATATCTCCCGGCCCTGCTCCTGTTAAATATACCATATATCCTCCTATCTGTATCTATATATAAAGATTCCAGAAGGTCTCTTAACTTGAAAAATTTCACGCTCTAAAAACCACTCTTTAGTATTAATAACATTTACCTGATTAGCATCATTCACAGATACATAGAGTAGGTTATCTAACGTTGACCATCTTAGATGTAAAACCTTACCTTTAAAAGTAAAAGTTTTAATGATTTTTAAACTTTTTGTATCAATAATCTGAATTGTTGGGAAATCTTTACCCGAAAATGTTACTGCCAAATAGTTTTTATCTGGACTAAGTGCTGTAAATACTGGAAGTCCTTTTGTCTCCACATTTTTGATAAATTTAAAATCTTTATCATAAACCATAACAGCATTATCTCCAACAGCAGGGATAAATGTTCTCTCTTCACTTAGTGACCAAAAACCAAAATGGGGTATTTTAAGTACTGGTTTATTATCTTTTGCTGTTACTTTTATCTCTGAAAAGCTCATTTTATCTAAATCAATAACACCAAAAGCCTTAGTTAAGAAAAATCCTACAATATAGTTATTATCTTTAATCATGGCATCAAATGGCATCTCTCCAACTTTAAACTCTTTAAAAATTTCAAATTTAGGCAACCCCTTACCAAAATTTTTATCTTTTAAAATTGTTACTTTATCACTATCCATCTGTGCAAAGATTAGCATATCTTTATAGATTTTAATTCCCACATTTTTAGAACCTGTCTTAATCTTCTTGATTGGCTTTAAATCACGAGTTAAAATATCTACCGATTTGTCATCATAGTTGGCAACGGCTACATAGTTTTTACCAATAACAAATCCAATAGCACTTTTAGAGGTTTTATACTCTTGAAGTTTTTTTTCACTTCTTGGGTCAAAATGTACTACATATCCATCACGAGAAATTAGATAGGCATCATCTCCATCAAACTTCACAATTCCATGATTCATATTGTGCATATCTTTCATGTGTCTTTTTGTCAATCCATTTTCAATTATTGCTAAAGATTGACTCTCTCGTTCTACTACAAAAAGTTTCTCTTTTGGTATAGTTGGTGTATCTGCAAATAGAGTTGCAGTTACAATTAAGTTTAATAAAATTTTTCTCATATATTGTCTCCTATTTTTAAATAACAAGATGGGTCTTCAGCCCACATATCTCCATATATTGCATAGGCTCTACTTCGTGAGCCTCCATTACAGATATTTAAATATTTACAAGTTTCACATTTCCCACCAAGCTCTCTTGGATGAATCCGTAATTTTTGTAACAATTCTATCGGTTTATCGCTCCATATATCAGTAAAATCTTCTCTAAATATGTTTCCAATAATAGCTGGAAAGAATGGGTCAGGCTTTACATTGCCCTTGGCATCAATATTTAGTAGTTTTCTACCTGCACTATTTCCACCCCAAGATATTAATCTTTTTTTCATCTCGTCAGTATGTTGAGGATAAACTTTTATAAATCTGTCATAAAAGAGTATAGCATCCATCTCCATATTACCTGTAACTATCTCAATATCTCTTTTACTATTGAGATACTCAAAGGCTTTATCTATGATGTAATTAACAGCCGTAACTCTCTGCTCTTTACTCAAATCTATCTCTAAATTATCTAGCCCACGTCCAGAGTAGACTAAATGAGAGATATAGACTTTGGGAATATTATGTTTCTCTGCTAACTCAAATATAAATGCCAAATCATCATAGGTATCTTTAGTAATTGTAAAACGAATACCTACCTTAGTTTTGCCATAAGAGTTGAGTAAATCAACTGCTTTCATAGAAGCTACAAACGAACCTTCAAGTCCACGAAAAGCATCATGTACTTTTTCGCTTCCATCAATACTTATTCCAATATAGTTAAAAGTATCTAAAATCTTCTCTGCATTACTCTTTTTAACATAGAGTCCATTGGTCGAAAGATAGGTAACAATTCCTAGCTCTCTACAACGTTCTGCAATATCATAAATATCATGACGAGTTAACGGCTCTCCACCTGAAAAGATAAGAAATTTTACCCCATTTGCTTTAAGTTTTGGTAAGGTATCCATAATTTTTTCAGTGGTTAAAGTATCAACAGAATCAAGTTCTGCTTTTGAGTAACAGTGCAAACAAGAGAGATTACAACGGTTGGTAAAGTTCCAAATAGCAATACTCCCATTAAGTGAACGAGCAGGTTTTCCCTCGGTTACTGTTTTCAAAAGGTTTGAGAGTCTAAACATTATTTTTCTCTCTTATTTATGGCTATATTTTGATAAGAGTCATCAATAGTAGTTTTATTTAAATCCTTAGATTTAAAAGAGAGTATGTACTCTGTAATTGATGATAGATTTTCATCTGAAAGTTTAAAGTTTGGCATTGCATTTCTCTTGTAGCCAAAAATCTTTGATACTGATTTTGGGTCTACAATCATAGCTTTAATCTCATTAGAACTTCGTTTTGAAGCTATATCTTTAAAAGATGGGGCAAAAGCTTCTGCTGTTTGATGATGACATCCCCAACAGTAGGTTTCAAAAACCTTTTTACCATTACTCGCAAAAGCCGATGAGGTTAGAAGAGATATAATGGTAGAGAAGAGAAGAATTTTTTTCTTCATTATCTATCCT
>CAMZNQ010000050.1 GCA_947313765.1 uncultured Sulfurovum sp. | reverse complement strand
AGAGTCCAAGAGCCACAATAGTAGCACCAATAGCCCCTCTAACCATAGCTCTTTTTTTAGCCTCTCTCTTCTCTCTCTTTGCCTCATTTGCCTCTAGGGCTTCTATCGCCTCATCTACCCCTTTGGTGTTGTAGATTTTAGAGATATGTTCCAAAAACTCTGTTCTGTTTTTTCCTAACCACTCTAGGGTTGATTTTTTGTTCTCTATGGACTCTTTTATCTCATCTAATAGGTTGTAGAGTTTGGCTCTCTCATCTTGGTCTAGTTTCTCATGACGTAGTCTATGTTCGATGGTAATCTTATTGTTTTTAAGATTTTCTAACTCTTGGTTGGTACTATTGGCTGTTGTATTGGTTGCAAAATAGAGTCCAAGAGCCACAATAGTAGCACCAATAGCCCCTCTAACCATAGCTCTTTTTTTAGCCTCTCTCTTCTCTCTCTTGCATCTCCTGCTAGAGGTTCAGTAGTCTTTTTGGTTAACTCTCCATCTTCTCCCACTACATATCTTAAAGATTTAGGAAACGCCTCTTGGCTACTCTCAAATTGGCTATTTGTGGTGGCATTTGGCTCTCCACTTACAACAATGGCTAAAACAGAGTACTCTCCATGCTTCTCTTTGAAGTATCGTATCTCCTCATTAACCCATTTTGAAGAGGTTGAGTAGGGAGAACATATGACAATGAGCAGTTTTGAGTGTTCAAGTGCATACTTTAAGTGGTCTCCTAAGACTGAAGAGGTAGGAAGTTCATCTTCATCTCTAAAGATGCTTCGTTTTAAATCTTTGGGTAGATTTGGATTCTTCTCTCTTAAAGATTTTGGGATTTTGTAGTTCTCTATCCTCTTGTGTAACCACTTTGCAAATCGTTTGTCTCTGTGTGAGTAGCTTATGAATGCTCTATATTTATATTTTTTCTGCTCTTCCACCATAAAATCCTTTTTCTCTATTTTACTATTTTTTTTTAATGATATAAATATATTATTGGATTTTTTGGACTTTTTATCCCTCTCCCATAAATCCCATAATTTGATGCTACTATAAATCTATTTCAAGTAGAGGAGTAATATAATGTTTTAAAAAGGATAAAAAATGACAAACAGTGAGAAGTTTCAGGAACTAACTCTAATCTATCCAAATATTTTTGTAGATGCAGACCATTTTGCCAATAGATTGGGAAATAAAAGAGCTACTTCAGTCTATAATTGGTTGAATAGTTCAAATCCAAATGGTAAAAACAGAGCTAAAATAGCAGAGATTTTTAATCTTAAGGTCGATATTTGGATGGAGGAGTTCTTCTCAAAAAAATCATTTCACACTCGCATTAAGAGTGGTGAATTTAACGTAATATCTAAAGTAGATAGAAGCAAAGAGAATATAGATAGATATATCTATCATAATAAAGAAGAGGAAAAAGTAGAGATGTTAGATAGTTGTAACGATATGGAGAACCCATTATCACTATTTGAATGTGCAAAAAGATTAAAATCAGAAGATAGAGCAAAAGAGGCTCTTGAATTAATCAAGAAGATAGAAGATGGTAATTGGGACTATAAATATAATAACCATAATAAAATAGAGCATCTAAAAGCCATTTTGCTATCACATAAAACCATTGAAGATTGGGATGGAGCATTAGATATTTTAAAAACTCTATATAGTAGTTCAAAGTATCATCTTGAAAAGCCAGAGATAGTGACACTAATCGCTTCAAACTATAAGAGAAAAGCTCTATCTAGTAGAAGATTAGAGGAGATAGATATAGACCTTTTAGTTCAAGCATACAGCATATACAAAGAGGCTTACAAGTTAAAAGATTCTCAAGAGAGATATTATGATGCCATAAATTTTGCCTATATTCACAACATTATAGATGTTATTGAACCAAAGTATGCAGATAAAAGAGAGATTGATGAACTATATAGAGAGTTAAAATCTGTCTGGAGAATCGATAAAAGTAGTTGGTGGGAGGTTAGTAGTGATTGTGAATTTTTAATGTTGTTGGGTAATGTAAATCTAGCCATAAGTAATATTAATTACTTTTTCGACTTCAACACTGTAACGCGTTTTGATATAGAGACAACAATTAGACAATTAAAACTATATATTGATTTTACTAAAGATAAGAGTGCAATTATGTTGTATGACCATTTAAAAGAGAGTATGAACTATTTGGCTCTTTAAGATAGAGCTAAATAGTTTTTATTGGGTGCAAAGATGCACCCATCATTAATGACAAATTGTTTGCATTTCGCCATTTGAGTTTGTTGATGTATAGCAATCCATTTTACCTACACTTGCACTACATCCAATTAGAGATATTAATCCCATACCTATTACTATTAACATTAAATCTATTTTTTTCATCTTTCTCTCCTTATCTATAATTACAGTTTCCTGTCTCTGCACATTTATTTGCATACATCATATATCCACCAATCAAAATTACTGGCACTATCGCACTGAAAAACTTTTCAATGGGTGATGAAGTATCTTTTACAATACTCTTTCCAT
>CAMZNQ010000049.1 GCA_947313765.1 uncultured Sulfurovum sp. | reverse complement strand
TAGACTTGCCCAATAGCATGATTTAACAATATTAACATATTCTCATCATCATCTTTCATAGAATAACTCCCTAATGGAGATACTCTTGCTAAATTTAGTATTTCTCTCACAGTCATGAAACTACACCTTTACACAATGTATGAACTGTCGGTACTTTCGTAACCAATGTCTTCATCTGCAAAAATTCTATCGTAAATACTCTTTACTTTAGGTTTACTTTTCTCATCTTTAACAGGGCAAGTAGTTGTTATATCCATTAATTGGGTCATAGCATCACACGCATCATCATGTGCAGATAAGAATCCTCCCGCTGTTGCTAATCTTAACTCCTCAAACAATTCTTTACCATAAGCACTATCCGCTACACTAGTGGTAATACTAATTTGACCTCTTTCAAATAATGGTATCATAGACTCTAACCTAAGTATTTTACTTTTATTAGGTCTGATACCTTTTTGTTCCATATGCTCAAAACCTTTTTTCTTTGCTAATGTGAAATACTTACCTCGTCTTTGCATTTCCATCTCTAACCAATCTATAAACCCTCCTTGTTGTCCACTAATCTCTACTCCAACTAAAGAAGGATTATATCTTTCAACTAAGTTAAATAAACTATTTACATTATCCTTCATCCTAGCTTGTTTACAGTAAGCATCAACAATAGTATAGTGGTCTTTTGTGTCATGATGCCATACTACCATAGTACTATAGTCAGCACTCTCTTTTTCACTTGTAGCAAAGTCTGTAGTAATATAATATCTAGCAAAATTATCACTTCCAACTACATCTGCATAATTTACTTGTTTAATAGTATTAGGATCTAACATAAATGATTCATCAGACCTAATCCTTAGCATCATCTCCTGATAAAAAGAATCTATCTTACTAACCTGCTTAGCTGTAGTATAAGATTTTAGTAGAGAATGGTATGGGAACCTGTCCTCCCAAGCCCCTTTAAACTCCCTTTTAATTACTGGGAACTTTTCACATATAGGGAATACATTAACTTTCCATGCACCTGACTCTACAGCAGTAACTAATGGGTCATTAGCATTAAATGGTGTACCTAAGTATATAATCTTCCTATCAGTAGGGTGCAGAGCTTTACTTACAGCCTTATAGATAATATCATTAACAGAGGCAATAATAGTAGGACTTCTACTATCTGCATCACTAAGTAAGTCATCTAGTATAGCTATTGTCGGTCTGCTACCAAGCTCTTTAGTTCCACGTACACCAGTAGATACTCCATAACCTCTAACTATAAGAATATCTCCTTTATAATTCCTCAATTCTAATCTAACATCAGTAAACCTAACACCTGTTTTTTTAGCCGTATTCATCTCACCTAACTCATAACTAACGTCTTTGTCTGATATAACT
>CAMZNQ010000048.1 GCA_947313765.1 uncultured Sulfurovum sp. | reverse complement strand
TTTGGTTAAAAGCAGAAGTGGTAAGATTGAGATTCAAAATGAGCTTATGGATATGATGGAAGATAAAAATCTTGATGGAATAGAGTCTGTTTTTAAATCACTCCTAGCCTCTATCGCCTACAATAACTTTACCAATAATAAGATAGAAAACTATGAGGGCTTTTACGCTTCAGTAATTTACGCCTATTTTGCAGGAGCAGGGTTTGACCGAATTGTTGCTGAAGATGTAACCAGTGATGGACGAATTGATTTAAGCGTATTTCTTGATGATATGCTATACATCTTTGAATTTAAAGTAAATCAAAAGGGTGCATTGGAGCAGATTAAAGAGAAGAACTACCCACAAAAGTACCAAACTAAATTTTCTGATATCTTTATTGTGGGAGTTGAGTTTGACTCTAAGAGTCGAAATATTGTTAAGTATGAGTGGGAAAAATTTATATAAAAGAGAGTAAGAAATGGGAACAACAGCAAATATTCATATTAAAACTAAAGAGAGAGAAGATATTCAATATAGCGTATGGATGGATGGAGGATACCATACGTTAGGATTATATCTTTTAAATAACTTAGCTTATAAAAAAAATGATTTTTTAGATATTTTTGCAGAAGATGAGGAGAGTGATTTTCATGATGATAAACAGGAGTATCTATATTATATTGATTTTGAAAATAATTTAGTTGATATATATGAACATGGAGAGAAGATAAATCAAAAGGTTAAAGAGTATCTCTTAACAGAAAGACCTGACTTAGTAAAATTAATTAGAGAAGAGAGTATTAAAAGATTAAAAAAATTACCAATAGGCATACAGACATTTGAAAAGATAAGAGACCCAAAAGAGAACTATCTTTACATAGACAAAACCAAAGAGGCACTAGATTTAATAGAGAATGGAACATACTATTTTCTATCACGCCCAAGACGTTTTGGGAAATCTCTCTTTTTAGATACTCTTCAAGATATATTTGAGGGTAAAAAGAAGCTCTTTGAAGGGCTTTATATCTATGATAAATGGGATTGGGAAGATAGGTATCCTGTGATTAAATTTGGTTTCTCTGGCAATAGAAACCTCAAAGAGCTTTACGCTGTTATAGAGAAAAATATAGACTCAAATAAGGAGCGTTTAGAGATTGATTGTAAAAAAGTAGATGATTCTGATGTATGCTTTGCCAACCTTATTGAGAATGCTTACAAAAAAAAAAAAAAAAAAGTAGTCATCTTAATAGATGAGTACGACAAACCAATTCTTGATAACCTAGACCAACTAGAGGTAGCCAAAGAGTCAAGAGAAGTTCTAAAGAGACTCTATACCCAGCTAAAAGAGAACGACCAATACATAAAATTTGTCTTCTTAACAGGGGTTAGTAAGTTCTCTAAATCGAGTATCTTTAGTGGGTTAAATAACCTAAGAGATATCTCACTACTTCCAAGATATGGAACTATCTGTGGTTATACTCAAAATGATATAGAGACTGATTTTAAAGAGCTTTTAGAGGGTGTTGATTTAGATGAACTTCAAAAGTGGTACAACGGTTACAACTTTTTAAGTGATAAGGTCTATAACCCTTTTGATATTTTACTCTTTATAGATAGTGACCATAAATTTAGTAACTACTGGTTTAAGACAGGAACACCTAGCTTTTTGATTAAACTATTTAAAGAGCAACACTATAATCTTGCTACATTTGAAAATCTTTTAGTCGGAGAGGAGCTTTTAGAGAGTTTTGATATTGAAAATATATCGCTAGAGACAGTCATGTTTCAGAGTGGATACTTGACC
>CAMZNQ010000047.1 GCA_947313765.1 uncultured Sulfurovum sp. | reverse complement strand
CAACTAATTTTTTTATTATGTCTTCTCTTCTGATTGACATAATACTTCCCTCTTTAAAGGAAAAACCTTTTTTTCTTAAGAAGGTAATAACTGTGTTTTTTTCATAATTTTTCATCTTATGAGTTTTTAAAGTTAAAAAATAAGGTACTATTACCTTTTTACTTAATTAAGTTGAGTTCTTTCATAGTTTTATCATCCATGAAAATAAACCCTAACTCTTTAGATCTCGGTTGTAAATTATTAAGATGTTTAACTAGTGGTGAATCCTTTTTAACCACCACTATCTTCCCAGTTCTATAAAAACCCCAGGGAAGGTTTTTAAGGTCACTTTGGTCTTCATCAAACCCAATAATCATAAATCCCAATTCTAAGTGGGATTTACATTCTTTACAAGGTTCATCTGAAAAACCTATCACTTGCTTATGAAGGTTTTTAACCTCTTTAGCATCATTTTTTGTTAATCGTTTGTTCATGATAAGTGGTCCATCTAATTCTTTAATACAAAGAGGACACAATTCCTTTGTGAGAGCTACTTCAAATTTATTCTCCATCATCATTTTTTTTTGGATTCTCCCTATAAGGGAAAAATAGTGTAATAAGGTATAGAATAAAAATAATTAAAGCATAATCAATTGCTAAACTAATCAATCCTATTATACCGTCAATCATTAATTTTATCATTTTTTTAAAAGTTTTTTATTTAGGTTAATGTCTAGAAACCCATAATTTACATCAGGGTTAGCTTACTTATATACAGAAACTTTTTCCTCAATTAAGATATCTTTAACTTTTTTAATAAGTTCTTCAATAGAACCATCATTCTCAATCACATAATCAAATTCAGCATTATCAAGTGCTGTTTCTGAAGGATGTTGGTAATCTGTTACAGAATAAGTATCATTATCAATTATAGAATTTCCTGTAAATCTATTAACCCTAATACTAATACCATCTCTATCTTTAATAGCTTTTAACTCATTAGGAAATCTAAGGTCTGTAATTATCCAATCACTTCCTTTCCATTGTGTTGTAGAGTTAGGTTTTGGAGAAGGTAGATATTCATTCATCAAACTATTAACCCAAATATCAGGGTGTAGTTGATTTCTAAATAAATCTGTACCTATATTTTGAAGTAAGAATCTTGGTGTAGGTTTAATTACTTTAATTTTTCCAGAACTCATATTGTTATTAGAACGATATTCATCTGCTTCTAAATAAGTAGAAAAATATGTTCTACTACCTATATAATATAATTCATATTTCCACCATTCTTCTCCTAATTCAGTATTCTTAAATTCTTCATCTTCAAGTTGCTCTCTTGTACAACCTATAAGTAAACAAACTATATCCTTAAGTTTGTCTGCAAATTTCTTTGTTTTCCAACCAAAATTTCTAATCTCTGTTAAGAAATGTTTATCATTAAATAATTCTTCTTTAGTATATTCTTCAATAGGTCTATCTATAAAATATGAACTTCTACCTATATAATCTTCTGGATTGTTATGTTTACATAAATATCTAGGCTGAAATCTGTCTAAAGGAAATGTTAAATATTGTATAATATCCCCTATTAAATCTTTACCTGAGTTCTTTTTTCCTGAAATTGCTATTATTGCCATAAGTGTCTATTATTATTTTATTTCTATTTGTCTTATAATCATTCTAAGTTATTTAGAATTATTTCTAAAACAGATAGTTTTTCACTTATCCCATTAAATTCATAAATAGTAAAATTCAGTAATGAAAAAGTATCACAATCAGCTACATAGATACCTCCTTCATCAAAATAGAATAGATAGCAAAATTTTTCTACTCCATTTTCATCATTATAATAAAATTCTGGGAGTTCTTCAACCCCACCTAGAACTTTAAACTTCTCAAAAGTTTCTTTAACAGAATTTTTTATATGTTCTTCATTACAGAAGTATATTACTTTACCTAGTGCTTTAACCTTTTCCACTAGTTCATTGTATATATCTCTAATAATGTTATCAGTATTATTTATCTCATACTGAAGATTCTTTATTATTTTTAAGGATTTTTCCATAATCTTT
>CAMZNQ010000046.1 GCA_947313765.1 uncultured Sulfurovum sp. | reverse complement strand
AAAATATAGACTCCTCAAAGAGTCTATCTATAAACTATATATTTTATCAACCACTACTAAAAGATAAGATGGATTGGAATAGTGTTTTTAAAAAATTAAACCAAGCAAAAATAGAGACAATTATCTTACAATGGAGCAAATTTGGTGTTGTTGATTTTTTAAAAGATGAAAAATGGTTAAAAGATATAATATCTAATGCAGATAGATATAATATTAAAGTTATAGTTGGGCTATATGGAGATGATAGATATTTTAAAAATTTAGAGAAGAGAGATATAGATATAGAGAAATATCTAACTAATCTACTTACTCAAAATATTTTACAAGCTAAAAAGATATATAAAATAGCTAAAGAGCATAACTCTTTTAAAGGATACTATATATATGATGAGGTTGATGATACAAACTTCCAAAAAGATAGTAGAGAGATATATTTAAAAAAATATCTACAAAAAATGGCTAAAGAAATAGGTAAAATTTCAAAAGATAAGCTATACATATCTAGTTACTTTTCAAAAAATATGAGTATAGATAAATATATGAATTTTATTTCAAATATTACAGACCATAGATATACTCTACTACTACAGAGTGGAATTGGTGCAAATCTAGTCAATAATAAAGATAGTGCTAGATATATAAAAAGTTTTTCAAAAAAATTTAAAGGAGATTTCATTCCTATTGTGGAGAGTTTTAAAATGGAAAATTCTAAAATAAGACCAATAGATATAGAGAGTTTAAAAAATCAGATTAAAATAATAAAAGAGTCTACAAATAGTTCTACTATAGCTCTCTTCTCTTTAAGATATTTTTTAGATAATGAGCTGTTTTATAATTATACAAAAAACATAAATAGAACCTACTAACAAATAGCTAACAAAACTTTTATATAATTCTTAAAGAAATAAAACTTCAAGGATTTTAAGATGAAAACAAAGATTACATTAGGAACACTATCATTAGTAGCTTCAGCAATATTAGTAGGGTGTGGAAGTAGCTCCTCTTCAAACAGTGATTCACCATCAGATGATACAAATTTAAAAACAGGAACATTTATTGATGGAGCTGTTGCAAATGCAGAGTATTCTACAACTTCTGGTCTTACGGGAAAGACTAATGCTAATGGAGAGTTTAAATATAAAGAGGGAGATAGTGTAAAACTACATCTTGGAAACTTAAATTTAGGAGAAGTAAAACCACAAACAGATGGTTTAATTACTCCTAATATGTTGACAGATGGAGATAAAAATCAAACCATATTACTTCTAAGAACACTTCAAGCTCTTGATTCAGATGGTGATACATCAAATGGTATTCAGATTGATGATTCTATTTTAGCAACTCTAGGGGATATTGAAGAAACAGATATAGAAAAGCTTGATGAGACAAAGGTTATAGAACTTGATGCAACATTAGGAAGTCAAATAGATAAAGATGGAGATAAAAAAATTGATATTGATGATGACCAAGCAACTACACACTACCAAAACAGTGTAAAAGATTGGAATCAAGAGCATAATTCAAATGGAAATGGCGAATCAAATGAAAATGGTCAAGGAGGTAAAAACAACCAATCTGATAATGGTCAACAGTCTGAAGAGGGAGAAGATAAAAACTGTACAGGTTTCCCTCAAGAGGTTCAAGATGCACTTAATGCACCAACATCTACCATCTCTGAAAAATTAGCAAATACACTATCATACATGGGAAATGAAGAGCGTTTAGCCTATGATGTATATAATACTATGTATGCTAAATGGGGAATTAAACAATTTACAAACATTGCTACAAAATCAGAGATTAAACATATATCTGCTGTTCAAGAGACTGTAAAAAAGTATAAACTTAATGGAGACATTAATTTTACAAATATAGACTTACCTGAATTAGGATACAAAGATACAGAAATAACAGATATGGAGGCAGGTAAATACGATATTAAAGTAATACAAGATTTATATGATGGACTTGTAGAACAAGGTTCAGTATCTGAAAGTGAAGCTTTAAAAGTTGGATGTACAGTTGAGGTTGTTGATGTTACTGATTTAGATGAATATATTAAAATAGCTGAAGAGGAGAACGCAGACGATATCTTACCTGTATTTAACTACCTAAGAGATGGAAGCTATAACCACTACTGGGCGTTTGATAAAGGTTTGAAAAATAGTGGATTTGAGAAAGGTTGTTGTACTTGGGAAAATCTATGTCATGAAGAGTATCCACAAGAAGATAAAGGTTCAGAGAGTAACTCTAATGAAGGACAAGGAGAAGGGCAAGGGCAAGGTCAAAGAAGAGGTCAAACTTCATAAAACCATTAAAAATGGAGTCTCACTTTTACGAGACTCCCCTCAACTTCTAAACTCTTTTCAATCTTCAATTCACCACATAACTTTTCTACAATATGCAATCCAATACCAATTCCTCTATCTGACTCTTTATAAAATCGTTCAAAGACACGTTTAGGATTTTTTATCCCTCCATAAGAGTCATTGGTAATGGTGAGTTGATATTGCGTGAGTTCTATCTTTATGAAGCCATTGGAGGTATTATATTTACAAGCGTTGCTTAAGAGGTTGTAGATAATTCTACTTAATGCTATATCATTTGAGTCTATAGTTACCTTTTCAATATCCAAGTTCCAATCAAGATAACCATATAGAGATTTAAAATAATCAATCTGCTCTTTTAATAGTTTATCAACCTCAGTTGGCTCTTTTTCAAACTTACTATCTTTAAGATAGACATCAAGGTTTTTATGTAGCATTGCTATGGCGTTGGCACTTTGAGCGATACTATCAGCCTCTTGGGTATGTTTCATCATCTTTAGATTTATTAAAATAGAAGTAATTGGAGTATTTAAATCGTGAATAATATCTCTAATAAACTCCTCTAACAAAAAGAGAGCATCTTTTATTGGTTTTAAAGTGTAGGCAGAAAATAGAAGTGAAACTAACGCTGAGATGAACGAGAATATCATTAGTTGTATAAATAGTCTCTCTTTAATTTTATTAAGTTGACTCTTGTATTTATCTAGTGGATATAGGATTGCTAGAGAACTATTTTCATCATCTTTAAATGGAACTAATATGTATAACTCTCTATTATCAAAATAGAGTTCATAGTAATTTTGATTTTTAGTACTTGGAACAATATCCATCTGAAATTTATCATTATCAAAAAAAAAGCTATAGTTTTTCATCTCTAAAAAGAGAGATTCGCTTAGATGCTCCTCCTCTAGTTTATAGTAATTGTAGAATATAAAAGCTAGAAATAGCTCCATAACTGTAAAAAAAAGTAGAAAACTCTTAGTTAAAGACTCTTGCTTTGATTTAGATAGATGCATTGTACCCTCTCTTCATTTTTAGAGATTATAGCTAAAATGAAGAGAAAAGTTTAAGGGGAATTTTAACGAGAAAGTTCTATGTTAAAAGCTTTAAGGTGTCTATAGCTTCCCTTTAAAAGGTTGCTGTAAACATTTTTAAAATCTGAAGGAATCTCTTCTTCTAGAAGAGCTGTTACGTCGCTAATATCTAACTCTTCAACTTCAACGGCTACTTCAAAAGCATTTGTTAATGACTCTTCTCCTCTTTCTACTAACGCATCGTAGAGTTCTTGTAATTTTTCATTTTCAAAATTACCAATAGTATCTAATGTTGATGGTGCTTCTACTCCATAACGTGTTAACAATCTTTCAACTGCACTCATATGTTTAATTTCTGATTTAACAATGTTACTAAAAACAAGACTGTTCCATTTGTCATAGAGTGTAGCATACACATCTCTTGCTAATTTTTCCTCTTCTATTAAATAGGTCAAATCATTTTTTTGAGTCTGGGTTAATGTCTCTGAAGTTAAACTTTGTAATTGTTGAGCTTTACTATTTTGACTATCTCTTTTTCCATGACCGTTGCCATTGCCATTGCTATTTGCAAAAATAGTAGTACTTAAAAGTGCTACCATTGAAGTTGTAATTAATGCTTTTCTTAACATTTTGTTATCCTTTAGTTGGTTTTGTGAAAGAATTATCGCATAGTTTTGTTAGTTATTTGTTAGTTTTTATTTATATTTATTGTAAATAAAAACTATAATAACATAAGAGAATATATGAACTTAATTTAAAATAATTTATACTATGTAATAAGCGTATATCCAACACCTCGAACACTTTTTATCTCGATATTAAGGCTCTTTTTGAGTTTGTTGATTTGTACGCGTAATGCCCCTTCCGAGCCATTGTTAGTACAGTTAAGTAGCTCCTCTTTGGTAACAGGGTTAGGAGCGTGTTGCATGAGTATGGTTAAGATGGCTTTTTGAATGGGGGTTAAATGGAGTATCTGCCCATGGTTTGAGATGTTCTCTTCTTGATAGTGCAGTTCAAGTGTACCAACTTTTAAAGACTCTTTGAGCTTTTGGGTTTTTACTTTAATGCGAATCAAAAGCTCTTCTGGGTCAAATGGTTTTTTTAGATAATCATCTGCACCTGCCATGAACCCTTGAGTTACAGACTCTATGTCAACAAGTGCCGAGATAATAATGGTAGGAGTAAAATCTTGTGCCTCGCGTAACTCTTTGAGCAAATCAACCCCACTAATTAAAGGGACATTGATGTCAAAAAGATATAAATCATATCTATTCTCATAACTTAAATCAAGAGCCTCCTCTCCATTTTTTGCCCAATCAACTTTGTAACTATTAAATTTCAGATATCTAATTAATGTTTGCGATAGGTTTGGGTCATCTTCTAGTAACAATATTTTACTCAAAAGTTACTCCTAAATATAGTTTTATAGCATGGTCAAAAGAGAGTTCATCTACTCCATAGTTATAGTTTAACGCCACAAAATAGTCTTGATTTATTTGATAACTATTATACCAAGATATAGATTGAGAATCTACACTATCACGATATATTGAGTCTGAAAAGCTGTATAATATAGAGCTATACCAATTTGGAGTAATAATATAATTAACTCCAAAAGAGTAAGAAAAAGAGTTTTGATAATCAGTATTTGGGCTATCTCCCATAAGAGTATAGCTTAAATTTGAAAATAGAGATAAATTATAATTTGTAATATAGTTAAAGAGAATAGAACCATAGTAGTCATTCTCTCCTGTGCTAATCGACTCATCTCCTGTGGCTATTTTAGAACCAATAGTAAATTTAGTTTTAGATTTATCAGTTTTAAATCCATATCCAACATCAATATATAAATCCCCTCTATAGTTGGATTGATTATTCATATTATCAAAACTACTCTGTTGACTATTAGAAAGAGAAAAGGAGAAATTACTATAACTATAATATGCAGAAAAACCGTAATTACTAAAAGTATTATTGGCATCAATCTGCCAAGAGTTACTAACTTGTAACGTTAATGAACCTAAATATCTATTCTCTTCATCACATCCATTCTCATCTACAATTTTATCAAATGGGGTATTTGGACACAAATCATCTCCATCTTCAACTCCATCAATATCACTATCAATATATCCAAACAAAAAAATAGTAGTTAGGAATAAGAGTTTTAAAAGATTCACCTATGATTCTCACCTTGATTTATTCTATTAGGGTTAAGATTTTGATTACCATCCATCTCTCTTTGGTCTCGAAGGTATCTAAATTTTGGTTGATGATTTAGATTATTTTGGTGCATGTTACAATTTTTATCTCCTCTATCAAGATCTAATCTTAGATGTTTATGTTCATCTGTTTTGTTCTGCTGTTTAGCAAATGCCTCTTTTAATGCCACCATTGTTTTCTGTTTCTCTGCTTGGTTTGAAGCTCTTAACTGAATTTTCAATCTATTTATCAATAGCCTTCTATCTTCTGGCTTTGCCTTTTGTATCTTACCAAGAAGAGCTTTAATAGTTGATTCTTTATCTCTTTGGACACTCTCTATTTTCACAACAATACCTTTACTCTCTTTAACTATTTGTTCATCTCCAAAAAGTGTCAAAGACAAAAGTATAGATATAGCTAAATATCTCATATTTATACTCCTTTGACTAAAACAAGAATTATATCTTTATTTTAGCTCATTTTTATAAAATTATGACATATATTTGTTAGCTCTTTATTAAGCTCTTTATATCTATATGATGAAAACAAGTGAACTACCCAATCTCTAAAGAAGATTGGGTAGTTCACTTAAAAAACTCAACAATTCGTCTACAAGCCTCTCCATCTCCATAAGGATTATGTGCTTTAGACATTTTAGAGTAGGCTTTACTACTATCTAAAAGCTCTTGAGCCTCTTTAACAATCAATTTACTATCTACTCCTACAAGTTTTACAGTCCCTGCTTCAAGTGCTTCTGGTCTCTCTGTTGTATCTCTCATTACAAGAACAGGTTTTCCAAGAGATGGAGCTTCCTCTTGAACTCCACCACTATCAGTAATAATAAAATATGACCTATCCATTAGATAGATAAATGATTCATACTGCATAGGATTAATAAGATATATATTTTTTATGTTAGATAGTAACTCATTAACAGGCTTTTGAACATTAGGGTTAAGATGAACAGGATAGATAATATTTACATCTGGATTTTTTAACGCAATCTCCTTTAAGCCTTGACATATATTGATAAACCCTTGACCATGATTCTCTCGTCTATGTCCTGTAACTAAAATAAATTTTGAATCTAAAGAGAAATTAATATCTCCAACCTCATCTTCAATCCCTTGGACTATCATATCTGTTAACTCTTTTGAATTTTTAATCTTATCTAGTGCTAGATATAGAGCATCAATAACAGTATTTCCTGTTACAATAATATTTGTAGGCTCTTTATTCTCTTTTAATAGATTCTCTTTACTTGTAGTGGTGGGTGCAAAATGGTAATTTGCTAAGACCCCTGTTACCTGACGATTTGCCTCTTCTGGCCATGGGGAGTATATATCTCCTGTTCTTAAACCTGCCTCTACATG
>CAMZNQ010000045.1 GCA_947313765.1 uncultured Sulfurovum sp. | reverse complement strand
CCTGATTAATATTTGCTTCGCAAATGTTCCTTATATCCCCGCCCTTAACGGCGAGGGTTTACGGAACGGGGGCTAAAAGCTAAATATTATTCTTTAATTTGTGAGTGGTAAAATAATTAATAATTGTATCTGTAATAATCAGAATACCTATTATAGTAATATTCACTTGGATAATAATATCCACGATAGTGATACCAACCATCATGACCCACAACTGAACGTAAATCTTCAGGAGGATGAGGATACTTGTCAGGTTTTTCTTCTTCAACATGGGTTGTCTTAGCTTGTATATGATTGTTAGGGTAATTATTAGCACAACCTAAAAAAAACATAATTGATATTAATAAAAAAATATTTTTTTTCATTTTAAATCCTTTTATTAAAATTTATTAAAAACCGAAAAGCCCTTTAACGCTTTGAATTGCACCAACAGCACTACTTGCAGCTGATGCACCTTCTCTAATAGAATCAGTTGTTTGGTGACGCTTCATATTTTCTAAACGAATCTCATCTGCTGTTAATGCTTGTTGTCTTCTATATTGTCTAGCTTCTGCACGAGTAATTTGTGCACCATCAGCCCCTCTATTTTTATTTAAATAGGCTGAATCTAATCCTGCTGTTTTTGGGGTACATCCTTGCATAATAGCCACCGAACTAAATGTTGCAACTAAAAATAATAATTTACTGTTTTTCATAATATGTTCCTTTAAAAAATTTATTACATATATATGATATATAATTTTAACTTAAAAACACGATAAATAATAATTAAAAGTGATGATTTAAACAGTTAAATTCCTTACTATTATTTGTTACTTTAGCAAATATTTTAAAAGGTGTCTCTGTCTCTTTAGCTATCTTTTCTACTATATCAATATATGTAGAGGAGACTCCTACTAACATCTCATACTCCTCTCCACTAATTCCTTCTTCTTCTGAAATCTCTTCTAAAAGTTCAAAGCCTATTTTATTAATTTTTAACATTTTATTGGTATCACAAAAAAGACCATCACTAATATCCATACCTGCTATAAGATATTTTCGAGATTTTTCAATGAACTCTTTTCTCAAAATAGGTTCAATAAACTTAGAACTATTAGAGATTTTTTCTCCTTTAAATAGCCTGTCTAAATCTCTTTTACTCTCTCCTAATACTCCTGTATATGCTAAAAAATCTCCCTCTTTTAAACCTTTCCTCGTTAGTGGATTATCTGTTTGAGAGATAATAGTAATAGAGAAATCTAAACGCTCTCCTGCTATTGTATCTCCTCCAATAATCTCACAACCATATTCAGATGCTACTTTATGTAACGATTCAACAATAATATCTATATCTTCTAAGCTAATATCATTGGGTAATGATAGTGTTACTAAAGCATACAATGGTTTAGCATTCATAGCAATTGCGTCTGAAATATTAACAAGCATAGCCTTTCTTGCTATTTGAGATAGATTCATCCACTCTCTTTTAAAGTGAATCCCCTCAAAAAAGGCATCCATACTATAAACTTTATCTCCTACAACTGCTCCGTCATCTCCCACATAAGATGAGCTTATTTTACTTATCAAATAATCTTCTTTATTCATACTTAACCTTTATTATTAGTGGAAAAATTGTAACATAATTAAGTATAGTAAGTGGTATAGTTTTACATTCAATAAGTTGTAATAGGCTTATGAATATAATCTTAACAAATTCTTATGAAAAAGGAAATAGCAGAATGGATGTTAAAATCTACGAATATGATGCTGTAATTGTTGGAGCTGGTTTAGCTGGTTTAGCAGCAGCTAAAGAGCTAACGGAAGCAGGAAAAAAAACAGCAGTAATCACAAAATTGCACCCACTAAGAAGTCACTCTGGGGCTGCACAAGGTGGAATTAATGCAGCACTAGGAAAAGATGACTCGACTGAACTACATGAATTTGATACAGTAAAAGGTTCGGACTATCTAGCAGACCAAGATTGTGTTGAATTTATGTGTTCTAAAGCACCCGAGACCATTCGTTGGGCTGAAAGAATGGGTGCAGTATTTTCTCGTGATGAAGAGGGAGATATTGCTATCCGTCCTTTTGGTGGGCAATCTAAACCAAGAGCATGTTATGCAAAAGATAGAACAGGTCTTACTCTTCTTCAAACTATCTATGAACAAGCTCATAGAGCAGGAATTGAGGTATTTGATGAGTGTACTGTTCTGACCTCATCTATGAAGATGGAAAAGTTTCAGGAGTTGTAGCATACGACCTTCGTAACTCAAAACCTGCTATTTTCAATGCGAAAGTAACAATGTTTGCTACAGGTGGGCATGGTAGAGCTTACAGATTTAACTCAAATGCTCATGCAAATACAGGAGACTCTCTCTCAATAGTTGCTCGTCACGGTCTTCCATTAGAAGATATGGAGTTTGTTCAATTCCACCCAAGTGGACTTGGTGGTTCTGGAGTTCTAATCTCTGAAGCTGCACGTGGAGAGGGTGGTCGTCTATTTAACTCTAAAGGCGAAAGATTCATGACAAAATATGCTCCAAATGCAATGGAGTTAGCATCTCGTGATGTTGTTAGCCGTGCTATTATGGAAGAGGTTCGTCAAGGTAGAGGTGTAGGTAAAGATGGTCAATCTGTAAATATTGATTTAACACACCTTGACCCACAAATTATCTTAACAAAACTACCTGAACTTAGAGAGTTAGCTATTGCATTCCAAGGTCAAGATATGCTAAAAGAGGCTATACACATCTCTGCTACTGCTCACTACTCAATGGGTGGTATTCCTACTAACATAAACTGTCAAGTTCGTAAATCGCCAACAGAGATGGTTGAAGGTTTCTACGCTGCTGGAGAGTGTTCTTGTGTATCTGTTCATGGAGCAAATAGACTAGGTGCAAACTCTGTATTGGAGGCTTTACTATTTGGTCGTCATGCAGGAGAGAGTATGGTTAAACAACTTGATGAGGGAATAGAGCTTCGTTCTGCTAAAGTATCTGATGCCAATAGATGTATTGAAGAGATGACTAAACTTAGAACATCAAATGGGAAAGAGAGAGTTCCTACATTAAGAGAAGAGCTTCAAAATGGAATGACTAAAAATGCTGGTGTATTTAGAACAAAAGAGTCACTAGAGGAGCAGTTAAAACTTATTGAGGAGCTTCTTGTAAGATTTGAAGATATTAGAATAGATGATAAATCAAAAACTTTTAACACCGACCTTCAAGAGGCTACAGAGCTTGGACATATGTTGGAGTTCTCTAAATTTATTGTATATGGAGCATTAATTCGAGAAGAGAGCCGTGGTGGTCACTATCGTGAAGATTTCCCAACAAGAGATGATGCAAAATTCATGAAACATACATATGCTTATATGGATAAAGATTTCAATATGACTCATGAATGGGGCGATGTAGTTCAAGGTAAGTTTGCGCCAATGGAAAGAAAATATTAAGGAGAAGTTAGAAAATGAATAATACTAGAAAAGTAACTATTAAAGCATTTAGATTTAATGCTGAAACTGACTATCTTCCATCGTATAAAAGCTATACTATGGAAGTTGCCAAAGATGAACTGATTCTTGATGTTATGAATAGAATCAAATGGGAGCATGATGGTTCATTCTCTTACCGTCGCTCTTGTCGTCATGGTATCTGTGGGGCATGTGCAATCAAAGTTAATGGAAAAGCTGTTCTTGCGTGTAAACAAAATGCGATTGAGCTACTTGACCTCTTTAACAATGAGATTACATTAGAACCAAGTTCTAAAAAACGTGCTGTTAAAGATATGATTATTGATAAAGGTGATTTTTGGGAGAAACATAATAGCGTTAAACCTTATGTTGTTACAGATGTTGACCCAAAACCAACACATGAGACAAAACAGAGTGTTGCAGAGTTCAATAAATTCTTAGACTCTGATTTATGTATTCAGTGTGGAGCGTGTCACTACTCTTGTCCTGCTCTTGAAGCAAATGACTCATTCCTTGGGCCTGCAGCGTTTGTATCTGCATATAGATTTACAGTTGATACTAGAGATAGTGCAGGAGAAGAGAGACTTGAAACAACAGCTAAGATGGGTTCAGGTGTTTGGGATTGTGTAAAATGTTTTGAGTGTGCAGAGGCTTGTCCAAAAGAGATTAATCCAATTGAGAAGATTACAAAACTACACAATATGCAATTTGAACAAAAAGTAGCAGTAAGTAATGTTGCAACACGTCACGCTGAAGGTTTTGTAAGAAGCATTAGAAAACATGGTTTCTTAGATGAAGCAGATATTGTTGTCTATTCAGAGGGTTACTTAGGCATGTATAAACACCTAACAACAGCTATGAAGATGATGAAAGCAGGAAAAATTCATTGGCAAGATGGAGTTCCGTTTATAGACAATATGCCAAAAATCAAAAACTTAGATGAGGTTCAAAAATTAATTAAAATCTCAATGACAAACAAGCTATAAGGAGAAAAGATGAGTCAATTAAAATATGCACTGTTTACAGG
>CAMZNQ010000044.1 GCA_947313765.1 uncultured Sulfurovum sp. | reverse complement strand
GAGCCGAAGTTGATTCGGTGACAAGTAAAAAAGTATTTGATGCACTTACCTCAAACCATGTAGAGAGTTCTCAAAGTCTAGCCAAACGCTTAGGGTTAGAAAAACCCATCATTGAGTCTGCTTTAGGAATTTACGCTCAACAAGGACGTGTGCTTTATGACATGCACAAAGAGACCTACCGAGTTCGAGAACTTTCAGGCGAACCTCTACCAATGGATAAGCTACAATTTTCCAACGAACGCGAAGAGAAAGCCTCTAACCTTGTCTTAGCAAACTTGGTCACGCTAGGCAAACTCTATCAACAAGAGCAGAGCATCGAGATAAACGGTTCGGTCTTAGACAATGCCAAAACCTACAGCACAAAATTAGTCATTGACCAAGAGATGAAGCTTAAAGAGGCAACCTGTAACTGTTGGTACTACAAACAGAACAAACTCCACAAAGGACCATGTGAACACATTTTAGCTGTTCGGGTTATGTGGAGTCGGGGTAAATGAAAGAAACCATGCTCTTAGAGCATGATTTTACTTAGTCAACCCAAATAGATTTAGATGTTTTATCGGTAATAAAAGTATTATTTAAAAAATATCTTGCTTCATATTCTCCTTTGAAATCTACATCATGAAAGATATGCAGATATTCTATTCCTAGAGGATGAAATCTTAAATCTTTAGCCCATACCCATACTTTAACATTATCCCAATCATTAGAAGTTCCTACCTCATAAATTCCAATCCAATCTTTTGGATTTGGATTAAATTTTATTTTAGTATTATCAATTGTGAGTTCTATGTCCCCATTATTTAGATTTAAAAATAACTCTTCACTAATAGTTACTTCAACCTTAAAAGTGTTACTTTGTTCATTTGTAGTGTAGCTATTATTTAAAAAGTATCTTACTTGATATTCTCCTGTTTCTAAACTAATGTTCTCAAATTGATATTCAAAGTTTCCACTAGGGTTTTTCTTAAAGTCTTTAACCCATGTCCATGCTCTAACATTTTTCCATTCATTATTACTATATCTTTTGTAAATTCCAATCCAGTCTTTTGGGTTTGGATTAAAGTTTTTATCTTGAATTTCAACATTCAAAGTATGATGCTGAACAGAATAGAAAGGTTTTATCTTATTTGAAGTGGGAGCATAGTGAAAAGGTTTTGACTCTAATTGTATATCATAAGTGTTATTTAAAAAGTATCGTGCAACATATTTACCTGCTGGTAAATTCAGATTTTTAAAGAGATGACCAATTCCAGTACGTTCTCCACAGTCACCTTCATCGTTCATGTTTTTAACCCATGTCCATGCTTTAACATTTTCCCAAGCGGTAGAGTCTCCTTCTTTATAAATTGCTATCCAATCTTTTGGATTGGGTTTAAATTTACCGAATATTATTCCTGTACATACTATAGGTTTTTTATTATTTTTTAATAATCTTAGTTCATCAAAAAATTGAATATCTTTAGCAAAAGTAGGGGCAGTTAACCCAAGCCATAGTAGTGTGGTGATTAATATTTTTTTAATCATGATTTTCCTTTCATTTCTATAAATATATTATAACATAAAAACATATAATATAACTTTGTATTTGAAAAGTATAAATCATTGTTTATACACATTTTTCATATAAAATGAAGTTGATTTATATAAAAGGATACAAAATGCGACAAATATTATTAGTTTTGACTTTAGGTCTACTCTTTATGGGGTGTTCTTCAGAGAATGAAAAGATTAAAGCCGAGCAACCGAGTGTGGCGATGATTAAAGCCATAGAGATACCTTTTCGGGAACATGGTTATAGCGAGTTTCCTTCTAAACTCTTGACGACTCAAGCAGAGCTAGATAAGTTT
>CAMZNQ010000043.1 GCA_947313765.1 uncultured Sulfurovum sp. | reverse complement strand
ATGAGTGGATGTGTAACCAAAGAGATTATTTACCAACCTCTACCACAAAATATAGCCCAAGTTACCCCTACTGTTTCTCTTGAATCACACACCTTTGCAGGAGAGACATTAACAGCTACCCCAAAAGTCTCTGCTTTGGTTCAAAAGATTAAAACTCTAAGTAGCAACAGTGCCTACATAGATTTAAATGCCAACCAAAACATAGGCATAGGAGACTTTTTAAATATCTCTGTTAGCCCAAACCAATCTGGGTATCTTAAACTTATCATCATAAACCCTTTAGGAGAGAGAAAATTGGTTCTTCCAAATGGCTTACACAATGGCTACTTAAAAGCATATCAAAACTTCAATACCAAAAATGAAAAATTTGCACTAAAAACTACAAAGCCAAAAGGATTACACTATGTGGTCGTTATTTTTAGTGAACAGAATGCACGAATGGTTATGCAACAAGGAGCAAATGGCTACAACGCCCTTAAGAGTGACCAAGATTTTTTAAATATCTTACAACATATAAAAAATCAAAGCTATGGAAAGAGTCATATATCTATCTTTCCTATGAGAATCTACTAAAGGAGTGGTCATGAAAACTTTACTACTATTCATTTCACTCACTTTATCCACTTGGGCAAATGGAAGTTTTTATGACCTCTATGCTCAAAACAGAGCCAACAACAGACCCAATCTAATTACAGCTGACTTTATCGCCTCTGCCTATGCTACCTACAAACTAAGTAGAGTGCAGAAAATAGAAGATAGAGTTTTAATTCCAAGAGTTTTAAACTTTATTAACTACCTCTACAAAGGGGTAGTCGAGATTAACATAGAGAATAACGAGCAGACTCTAGCCTACACAGCCCTACTCTCTCTGTTAGCAAAAAAGGGTAGAGAGCTTATTATCCCTGATGGGTATGAATCTCTATCCAATAGCATAACAAAAGAGGCAAAACTTATTATCTCTGCTAATAGCACCTCGATATCTCCTATTATGGGTATACGCATAGATTACCGAGATTTTAAAGTACCAACTAGA
>CAMZNQ010000042.1 GCA_947313765.1 uncultured Sulfurovum sp. | reverse complement strand
CAAAAGAATCATATGATTTAAAATTTGTATGATTTCAAATTTAAATTGTCGGGGTGAGGATACCCCGACCTACAGGGCTTTTTTAATAAGCTCTGCTACCCCTTCGGCTCGTGTTCCTAAAACCACTTGAACGGTGGTCTCATTGGGCATGATGACCCCTTTTGCTCCAAGCTTTAAAAAGGCTTCTTTGTCTAAATTTTGAGAGTTTTTAACCTCCATACGCAATCTTGTTATACACGCATCAGTAGAGATAATATTCTCTTTTCCTCCTAACGCATCTATGAATGCTAAGGCTTCATTTGAACTCTCTGCTTGTTCTTCTGCTTCATCATTGGAAAATATTTTGTAGTTACAAATTTTGATGGTGTAGTAAGAGAGTACAAAATAGATAGCTCCAAAAGCCAAACCAAGAGGTAGAATGAGTAGGGGGTTTTTGGCAAGTTTATAATTAATAACATAGTCAATGAACCCTGCTGAAAAACCGTAACCGTGGTGAATGTCCATAAAGTGAGCCATTGCTACAGCTAAACCTGTGAGTAGGGCATGAAGCAGAAAGAGTAGAGGGGCAATGAACAGAAATAGGAACTCTAAAGGTTCAGTGATGCCTGTTAAAAATGAAGTAAGAGCGACACCAAATAAAATAGCTCCTGCTTTTCTCTTTTGTGCTTTTTCGGTGGTAGCGTAGATAGCTAATGCCATAGCAGGTAAGCCAAACATCATGGTAACGTAAAACCCTGCCATGTAAATTCCTGCTTTGGGGTCACCTGCAAAGAAACGGTGTAGGTCGCCGTTGGCTACTAACTCTGCTCCCTCTTTAACGTAGTGGTATTCGCCCACTTGGAAGAGAAAAACAGAGTTTAAGATGTGGTGAAGTCCTAAGGGAATGAGCAGACGGTTAAGTGTTCCGTAGAGAAAAGAGCCAAACTCATCGAGTCCAATGATGGTATTTGAAAAAGCATCAATACCACTTTGAGCATAGTGCCAAAAGTGACCTGCTAAAACACCAACCAAAATGGCACTTAACGCTGTGATGATGGGAACAAAACGTTTGCCTCCAAAGAAGCCTAGAAACTCTGGAGGTTTAACAGTGTGAAAACGGTTGTAGAGTGTTCCTGCCAAGACACCGATGATGATACCGATGAAGACCCCTAAATTTAGCTCTTTGTCGATTTCTAAGTAGACAGCTTTGGCAATGAGTAAGCCTACAGCCCCTGCAAGGGCTGCTGCTCCATCATTATTTTTAGCTAATCCATAAGCAATACCTACAGCAAAAAGCATGTCTAGGTTAGAGAAGATAGCATCTCCTGCTACTTTCATGATGTTGGCGATTTGTCCGTCAATGTAAGGGATGTCTCCAAAACCTAAACGTAAGAGTATGGCTGCAATGGGTAAAACAGCAATGGGGGTCATGAGGGCTTTGCCGATTTTTTGAAACAGATTAAACATTTCGTATCTTCTCTTTTATTGATGGTATGAGTTTAGGTGATATAGATAGGTTATTATATCCCATATCTATTAGCTCTTTAGTTACCTCTTCTAACCCTGCAATCTCTCCACATATACTAATTGGTTTTGTTGCCTCTTGGGCAATCATTTTTAAGGCAGATAGTAAAATAGGAGATGTGGAATCTACTACTAAATTTGGGTGTGTTCTCTCAATAGCAAATATATATTGGGTTAAATCATTTGTTCCTATGGAGTAGAAATCAACAATTTGATTGAACTCTTTCATGGAGAAGATAACAGATGGTACTTCAATCATAATTCCAAACTCTATATTATTTAAATTTATGTTGTATTGACGGGCTATACTTACTGCTATCTCTTTTGCTTCAATAAACTCTTCAACTGTAGAAATCATAGGAAACATTATCTTCAGCATTCTTGCTGATGGCATAAGTGCTTGAAATGCTTGAAATATAGCTAAGAGTTGTTCTTTGAAAAGTGTCTGCTCCAAAAGAGAGAAACGAATACCTCTAATTCCTAAAAAAGGGTTATCCTCTTTGGGAATATTAATATATGGTATAGATTTATCTCCTCCTACATCAAGAGTTCTAACTGTTATTAGATTAAATAGTTTAAATATATTAATATATGAATTTAGCTGTTGTCTAAAAGATGGTTTCTCATCTTTAAATAAAAATTCTGTACGCAATAGTCCTATTCCATCTGCTCCCTTCTCTTTTGCCTCTATTGCAGAGTTATAGTTAGATATATTTGCAAAAACTTTAATGATTTCTCCCTTTTTTGTTTTTGTTATATCAAAACGTTTTTTATAGCTCTCTTGTTGATACTCTTTAAAAGCTTTTTTGTTATCCATTGCTTTTTTAATATCTAAATCGGTTGGATTTAGTACAAGATTACCACTATTTGCATCAAGAATAACTCTTTTGGATGGTTCTATGGGTTCAGTAACAATCATGGATGGTATGCCAAATGAACGTAGGAGAATGGAGGCGTGTGATGTTGGTGTTCCTTTCTGTAGGACAACTCCTTCTATGAGTGTATTTTGAAGTTTTATCACTTCACTAGGTAGTAAATCATCAGCTAAAAGTATGTATGGATTGGTAGGTACTTCTATGGCAGATGATAGACCTAGCTGTTTAAGTACTCGCTGTTCTACATCTCGATAATCTGGAATTCTTGATTCAAATTTTGTACCCTCTAATCTGTTAATCTCTTTTTGAATGATTTCTAAAAAATTTCGTACACTAGAACACTCATATCTAAATATATCTGCAGATATCAACTCTTGTTGAGCTAGAAATATTTGAGATTCATGTTTTGCTTTATTGGCTTGATATAACTCATATAGCTCCTCTTTTGTTTTTCTAATTGCTTCTCGTATTGAGAGACCAGTCTCTTTTGATTTTGTTAGCTTTCGTATCTCATACGGTGTTAAAGGAGCAATTGCAATACCTTTAGCAACACTCTTTCCATGTATTGATAATGCACCATACTTATCTTTTACTTGTATGATTTCATCTATAACAATATCTTCTTTCATTATCTGTTCAAAGAAATCTGTTAGATATGCCGAAGCTTCAAGTGCCTCTTCTCCTTTACATTTTAAATTGAATTTATCTCCCTTTTGTAGGGATAGTGAGAGTATTTCTGGAACTTGTGTTGCATCTATCTCTTTATTGTCTTTAACAATAGTGATTTTTGAATTAAACTGTTTAACTTCATTACTAAATCTAGCAATAGGTCTTAGGTGTAAACCATTATCTGAAGTAATAGTTAATGTTGTAACTAGAGAGTTATTCCGTTTTTTAAATATTTTCTTTAAAAGAGTCATCTGTTTCGCCTATTTATACTTTTAAAACTTTGTTTTTATGTGAATTCCTAAAAACCAAGTTGGTTACTTTATGTTTTAGGAATTATATTATCATAAAATTAAAATTTTTTAGTATAACTATGGCAATAAGGCTTGGAATTTCTTAATTTATAGTAGTTTTGATGTTCATGTTCAGCAATATAGAACTTATGAGTATTTGCATCTTTTAACATTGTGGCAATTTTCATCCCTTTTCTCTCTAATTGATTAATTAATTTTGTAGCAATATCCTCCTCTTCAATATTATTTGTAAATATAGCAGATAGATATTGTGAACCTATATCAGGACCTTGTCCATTTGTCTGTTCTGGGTCATGTATTTCAAAAAATAACTTACATAATTTTTCAAATGATATTACATTTGAGTCATATATCACCTCTACTGTCTCTATGTGTCCTGTATCTTTTTGACAAATCTCTCTATATGTTGGATTTATAGTATGCCCACCCATATATCCTGAGTTGGCATCAAATACACCTTCTGCTTTTTGAAACCAATACTCTATGCCCCAAAAACATCCTCCTGCAAAGTAGGCTTTTTCATACTTTTCATCATCTTCTACTGACTTAAAATCTAATGATATGGAGTTTACACAATGGCGTGTATTTTTAGGAGTAAGATACTCTCCTCTAAAGACATGACCTAAATGACCTTCACAATTAGCACATACAATCTCTACTCTTCTTCCATCAGCATCAGCAATCTCTTTTACAGCACCTTTTATTGAATCATCAAAGCTTGGCCATCCTGAACCTGAATCAAATTTTTCTATTGAGCTAAATAGAGGTATGTTACACTTTCTACAGTGATATACTCCTGTCTCATAAAAACCATCATATTTTCCAGAAAAAGGCATCTCTGTACCTTTATTCTCTATTACTCTTATCTCTTCAGGGGTTAACTCATTATATTTTTGCATATATATCCTTTAAATATCAATTCAGACTATAATAGTCCTATTTGGATATTAATCATAGCATTGTTAATTAAAAGATACCTTTAGATATAATAATTTGAAGATTAATTAAATTTAATTTTTAAGAAAAAACAAATATTTATATTAAAAAAAGCTTAATTATAGTTTTAAAATAGAAAAAAAATTATTTTTTACAAAAAATGCACAATTATGTTATAATATACTTTTACAAAGAATAAGGAATAAATTATGAATCAACGAACTATCCGTAAGGCAGTTGAGGTTGTTGGAATAGGTTTGCATAAGGGCGAACCTATTAGATTGCGACTTGAACCACTTGGCACAGATGCTGGTATTATCTTTTATAGAGAAGATTTAGCACTCTCTATTCCACTATCTCCCTCTGCTGTTATTGATACACAAATGGCTACAGTAATTGGTTCAGATAGAGGATATATCTCTACTATTGAACATTTTCTATCAGCTGTTTATGCTTACGGTATTGATAATTTAAGAGTAGTTGTAGATGGGAATGAGATGCCAATAATGGATGGTTCATCAGCATCATTTTGTATTCTTTTAGATGAAGCAGGGATAGAGGTACAAGACGAAGCTAAAAAGATTATTCGAGTTAAAAAGAGAATTGAAGTAAGAGATGGCAATAAGTTTGTTAGGCTTGAACCAAGTGATGAGGTAAGCTTTAATTTTGAGATAGACTTTAAACACCCTGTTATTGGTAGACAGTCTCAATCTTACTCTTTTGGAACAAAGCATTTCATAGAAGAGATTGCAAGAGCTAGAACCTTTGGTTTTGCAAAAGATATTCAATATCTACAAAGTATGAATCTTGCATTAGGAGCTAGTCTAAATAACGCAATTGGTTTAGATGATGAGAAGGTTTTAAACCCAGAAGGGTTACGTTTTGAAAATGAGTTTGCTCGTCATAAAATTTTAGATGCAATGGGAGATATGATGGTTACAGGTCATAATATTTTAGGTTCATATAGCTCTTTTGCAGGAAGTCATAAACTTAATCATCAATTAACTGTTAAACTTCTTTCTGATACAGCTAATTATGAAATGGTTGCTTTAAATAGAGCTAAAAGTGTGGAGTTTGAAAAAAGTTTTGCCTAATTCTTATAATATACTTATCATATCCATCTCTTCCCCTCTCTTAATAGGGGTCTATAAAGATAATCTTTTAATTGAAAAAATTGAAAGTAATAAAAAAACTTCAGAGATTCTCTTAAAGATTTTAATGCAATTGTATGAAAAATATAACTATACAAATATAATTTATACTAATGGACCAGGTTCTTATATGGCTATTAAATTAACATATATCACTTTACGCTCTTTAGAGATTTTAAAAGGAATCAATTTTAAAGGTTGTAACGCTTTTGACTTAAATGAAAATAAACCCATAAAAGCCATGGGAAAACTATACTTTATCAAAGAAAATAACACTATAATAACAAAAAAATTTGATGAGGCACAAGAGCAACGGTTTAAATTAACTTCCATGTTGAGTGAAGTGACTATTTTAGACGACAATAAACCTTTGTATATTCTACCTGCCGTGTAGGGCTAAACTTTTCATGTCTATCCTCTTACAACATCAGCAAAGGAAGAACTTTGTATATCTCTGTACCAGCAACATCTGCAAATCTTGGACCAGGTTTTGACACTTTAGGTTTAGCTATTAATCTCCGTAATGAAATTATCATTAAACCTTCTCGTTTTTTTTCTGTCTCTACCCATGGTGAAGGTGCAGAAAATGTACATATACGAAAAAATATTCTTTTTATGAATATTTTCAATAAAGAGTATCAAAAGATTAGAGCTAAAAAAGGGAACGATAAAAAAGAAAACTTTAGATTTGAATTTAAAAATAAAATACCAATATCAAGAGGCTTAGGAAGTTCATCTGCTGTAATTACGGCAGCTCTAACATCTGCTTATGTGGTAGCAGGAGAACGTTACAACAAAAGAAAGATTTTAAATTTAGCGTTAGAGTATGAGCCTCATCCTGATAACATTACACCTGCTGTAATGGGTGGTTTTAATGTTGCTTGTGTGGAAGATAAGAAAGTCTATTCTAAAAAACGAAAAGTTCCAGAATATTTAAGAGCCGTATTGGTTATTCCAAATAAAACCATCTCAACAGCAAAATCAAGAACAGTTTTGCCTGATTTATATAGAACAGAAGAGATGGTATACTCTCTATCTCGTTCCTCTTTTATGACATCTCTATTTATGACAGAATCTTGGGATTTACTGAAAATAGCATCTAAAGATATGATTCATCAAACACGTAGAATGAAACAGATACCTGAACTATTTGAAGTTCAAAAAGTGGCACTACAAAATGGTGCGTTAATGAGTACTCTTTCAGGTTCAGGTTCAACATTTTTTACTCTATGTTATGCTGATGATGCTAAGAAAATCCACAATGCATTAAGTCAAAAATTTCCCAAATATAGGGTCTTTACAAAAACTCTTGACAATTATGGTGTAACTTCAAAGAGTTAATAACAAAACTTAGGTATAATTATGCGAAAAAATGAACCAGTACGTATGTGTATAACATGTAGAGAACGGGGACTTCAACAAAAACTACTTCGCCTACAAGAGAAAAACAGTAACATTTTTCCTTATTCTGGACAGGGTCGAAGTTTTTATATTTGTAATAGTTGTCGTGAAAACAAAAAAAAAGTAAAAGGTTTAATCAAACGTTTTCGGCTCTCTAGTGAAGATAGTGAACAGTTTGTTAAGTATTTAAAGGAGTTAGATAAGAATGGATAGAGTTAAAATCCAAGAGATTGCAGATGAAGCAGGTGCATCAAATGCAGTACTTATTGAGAAAGCTAAAGAGTTGGGTTATGATGTAAAAGCTAGAAATAGTACACTAACAATTGATGAAGCAGGAGTATTGGTTAACTATGTAATCAATGGAATTAAACCAAAACAAAAGAGTAAAATAAAAGTGGTTAAAAAAGTATCTGTAGTTAAGAAATCTGAAAAAGTAGAATCTACTAAAGAGATTAATAAGATAGATGTTGAGGAAAAAGTGGTCGAAGAGAAAGAGAAAAAAGTAGTAGAAAAAGATACTCCTGCTATTAGAAAAACAAAAAGAAAAACAAGACGTATTGGTTCTATTACAGCTACACCAAAGAGCAGACAGAAGCGAGAACCCATATTTGTAGAAGAGATTAAACCTGAAATAATTGAAGAAAAAACTCCTGCTAAAGAGGAAATTTCTAAAGAAGAGTTACCTTCAGTAAAAACAGAAGAGACAAAAGATATTATTGTTTCAGATTCTAAAGTAGAAGATGTAGATACCTCTACCCAAGCAGTAGTTGAAGAGGAAAAAAAGGAAGAACCTATTAAAGAGGAAGTTCCTGTTGTAGAAGAGAAACCAAAGGCAAAACGTAAACGTATTGGTATTACTGTCATTAAAAAAGCAGATAGAAATAAGCCAAGAATTCGTATTGTTGAAGATCGTAAACCTATTGAGGTTCAACGTAAAAAACCTATGGGTATGCCAACACCTCATTCAAAGAAAAAAGCTAAAAAAATTGCTACTGCAAAAGAGAGTGGTCAAAATCTTAATTTTATGTCAAACTCTGGATTTGGTAGTTATGGGCGTAATCAAGTAACTGAAGTAGAGGAAGAGCCAGAGGTATTAATGCTTGATTTCTCTGATAAAAATATATATG
>CAMZNQ010000041.1 GCA_947313765.1 uncultured Sulfurovum sp. | reverse complement strand
TTTTAACTTATTTATATTTTTGTATATCTCTCGGCTCTTTTGCTTCAAAGGCATAACCTAAAAGTGAAATGGCTTTAGCATGAAGTAAGATTCTCTTTGAGCGTGTGACCGAACCGTAACGTTCATCTCCAACTACAGGGTGTCCAATAGTTGATAGATGTAGACGAATTTGGTGTGTTCTTCCTGTCAAAATCTCTATTTCAACTTTTGATTTTTTACCCTGAATCTCTAATGGTTTTACAATGGTAATGGCAGGTTGACCATGCTTCTCATCTATCTGTGAAAATGCTTTTCCACCCTGTTTATGAGTTCTTATGGGTGCATCTATCTTTATCTCTTCACAAAATATACCCTCTACCCAAGCTACATAACGTTTTTTTACTTTTCTCTGTTTAAATGCTCTAATTGCATCTTTTAGAAACTCTTGATTTCTTGCTAAGAGCAGAACACCTGATGTATCTCTATCTAGTCTATGAATAAGCTCTGTCTCATCCTCTTCACTCGTCTCTGCTAACTCATAACTATCTAAAAGAGCTGGTTTATTTATTGCTAAGATATTCTCATCTTGGTATATAATCTTTACCTTATCAATCTCTTCTACTCTAAAATAGGTATCATTCGCCATCTGGGCTCTAGCAATTTTAACTTTTCTATCAAGATGATATACTAATCCTCTATCTATTAAATCTTTTGCTTTTTTATTTGATATTTGCTCTTGCCTTGCAAGTAGTTTATACGCTTTTTCCATTTTATAACTCTCTTTTAATTGATTCTAATATTGGTTCTATATCTGTTCTTTGTAATATCTTTGTTGACATTAACTGCTCATGCTCTCTTAAACAGTAAGATAGTCCCTCTTTTGAGACAATAGCTACCCCTTCAATCATGTTAAATATATCTCTTTGATTGAAATAGTGTTCTCCTGAAATTATCTTACATCCAAACTGTGCAATCTCTCCTGCATTGTGTCCACCAACTTTGGCAAAAGCACCACCCAAAATAACCACATCTGAAACAGCATATATATTTACTAACTCTCCTAAAACATCGGCAACTATTATGTCTGAATTTAAGGCTTCATTCTCTGAATATCTATGGTATGTATAGTGGTTATATTTTGCACACTCTTCAACTAGAGATATGACTTTTTGAAAACGTTCAGGGTGTCTTGGAGCAATAATAAGTCTAGCCTTTGGCTCTCTCTCTTTTAGTTTAACAAAGGCATCTAATATAAGCTCTTCTTCTCCCTCATGTGTACTTGCTCCACAGACCAATAGAACTTTTGGCTTTGTTAGCTCTTTTGTAGCTTTTGGGATATTCGCTAACTTTATCTTTCCAATGACTTTAATATTTTTTGCACCTAAACTCTCTAAACGCTCCTTATCTATGTTACTTTGTGCATAGACTTCATCAATATGTTTAAAAATCTGACAATAAAACCAAGCAAATTTTCTATATTTAGGAAATGACCTATCACTCATTCTTGCATTGATAAGAATTGTTTTTGCCCCTCTACCTTTGGCTAAAGCAAAGAGTAGATACCAAAACTCTGCCTCCATAACCAATAGAACTTTTTGAGGCTTTAACCATGAAAAGAGAAGTGGCTCAAATGGTAAATAACGGCTCTCTTTCTCTTGTTTTGTCTTAATTGCCTCATACCCTGTATGTGTTGTTGTAGTTAGACGTAATTTATCTTTTGGTAGTCTATCTAAAAGAGGATATATTGCTCTAGCCTCTCCAAAGCTACAGACATGAAACCAAATTCCATCTGAACTCAAAGGTCTGTTTTTATCTAAAAAAAATCTTGCAGGAATAGATGTTTTATATTTAACATATCTCTTTGAGAAAAATAGTAAAAAAGGTAGGGAGATGATATATACTATTGATATAAAAATAGTATATAGTATAAAAAAGGCTCTAGCCATTAATATTCAAAAAGAGACTTACGCCTCTAGCTCTTCTGTTTGAGGTTCAATATACATTATTCTACCACAATGAGGACATGTTATAATCTCTTCAGATTTGATAACAGTAGCGTATGTACTCTCGTTTAACTTCATATAGCAACCGTAACAAGCCTGTTTTTTTACAGGAACGACAGCTGTATTTTTAGCCCAAACTCTAATCTTCTCATAAAAAGAGAGAATCTTCATATCAATAGCCATGGTACTCTCTTCTCTCTCATTGAAAAGTTTACCTTTATCAGAATCAATAGAAGCTAGTTTTGCATTTACCTCTTTAGATATCTCATCTAACTCTTTAGTTGCATCTCCTAACTCTTTCTCTAACTCAACAAGCTCCTCTTCTTTTGAAGCAACTATTTTTTCTTGACGTTCAATCTCTTCATTTGCATGAGTTAACTTCTCTTTTATTAGACTTGTCTCTATAGATAAAGCTTGCATCTCTCTATCTGTTTTAATCTCTCTCTCTTTAGATTGATTATTTGTTAGCTGAATATCTAATGATTTAATCTGCTCCTCATAAGCCGTTGCAGAAGAGTTTGCTTTTTCCATAACCTCATCAAGAGTCTTGATTCGTTTAAGAACATCATCTCTTTTAGTTACTCTTCTTGCCAATTTTTTTTGAGCTGTTTCAATTAGTGGCGTAAAATCATCAATCGCTTTATCTAACTTTGAAAGTTCTATTAACTCTTTTAAATGTTTATTCAATCTCTATCCTTTGGGGTTTAAAGCATCTTTTAGTAGTACCATTTTAATAAAAATATTATAATATTTCAAATGGGTTTTTTGATTGCGAAATTATACCCAAAATACCTAAATTTTTTAATTCTCTCTTCATTACATCAATAAAAAACTTCTCACTTTCATAGTGTCCAATATCAACTAACATCAAGTTTTGGCTCATCGCTTTGGTCGCATCATGATATTTTATGTCTCCTGTTAAAAAACAGTCTGCATCAACTTCATCCATCAAAGAAGCCCCTGCTCCTGTGGTTAGAGCAATAGAGTTAATTCTATTTTTAGGAGAAACCACTTTTAAAACCTCTAAGCCTAATTTTTCTTTTAAAAGTTTAAGCAGTTCATCTTTTGACCAAGAGCCTGTAGTTTTACAGATAAAATCATTTTGAAACTCTTTTTTAAAACCTAATATCTCTTCAAAAACATAACTGTTAAGATGTGTTTTATCAAAGTTAGTGTGCATCGCAATGAGAGATAGATTTTTCTTAACCATTATCTCTAGTAGATTTGCAGGATATTTTGAGAAGTCCAATGCTTTAAGTCCAGAGAAGATTAGAGGATGATGAACAATAAAGAGTGTATTCTCTTTAGCACTCTCTAAACTCTCTCTATCTAAATCTAACCCAAGAGCAATATCTTCAAACTCTCGTTCCATATCGCCCACAAGCAGACCCGAGTTGTCCCATCTCTCTTGAAATTCAAAAGGGCTTATGGTGTTTAATTTTTCATATATTTCTGATATTTTCATCTTTTTACTCTTAATTTATTTATTTTATCGTTACTAACCCTAAAGAAAAGAGCCTTATAGTAAAATCTTTGCACCTACAGTACAAACAGCCGATTCACTCTTTAAGATGAGTGGGGTATCTAATCCTACAATATTTTTACTATCAAATAGCATTAACTCTTCGGAAGTAAAACCACCCTCACAACCAATTAAAAAAGTATCTTTACCTAAATTATCATCTAAGATATTTTCTGAAAAATTTAAGATTAAAGTTTCGGGATTATCCTCTAAAAAGGATTCTAAAGAGTTCTCTAGCTTAAGTTTTATAAATGAGCTTCTTCCACACTGTTGAGATGAGTTTAATAGAATCTTTTCCAATCTTTTAAAGTCAAGTTTAAATGATTTTTGAGAGCGTTTACAGTAGATAAAGGTAATCCTATCTACTCCCATCTCATTTAGTGTAGGTAGTACTTTTTCAATGCTTTTTGGCTCAATCAGACACCATGCAATATGTAGTTTTCTTTTAGATTCAACAGTTAAGATATTGGATTTTTCTAGTTCTAAATATGCTTCTTTTTTATTTAGAGATAAGATACGATAAAAGTAGATATTGTCATCTTTAAGATTGCGAAGAGTTATCAGCTCCCCCTCTTTGTGACGGCGAACTTTAAAGATATAACGGTGTTCATCTCCAGATAGAACAAGAGATGATTTTTTTGCATCTTTATGATATAGGTACTGCACTTTTTGCTTCCATGATTTTATAGACTACCATTCCTGCAATAATTGCAATATTTATGATTGTAAATAAAATAGCAGAGCTTCTAGCTTTTTTTGTACAACCATCTGTTGTTCCTGCTTTTAAAATCTTCTTATATTTTAACACCTCTACCATAATCATTACCAAAAAAGATGCAATCATCACTATGATGCTCATACTCAAATCCATCTTTGCAAAGATAAGAGCAATCAATCCTGTAAATGCTATCATTGTAATTAGACCATGAGATACAAACATATATATACGCATCCGTTTAATTGTTGTTGCACACTCATTTGTTAAAAAAGGGATAATCATACCTACTATCAAAACCCCTAACATCGCTTTTAGTAAAATTGCATGATATAGTATCATCTCTTCAAATTCTCCAAACATTTTTAATCCTTATAAATTTATAACGCGAATTATACTATAATAGTTTGATAAAAATATAAGGTATATTTATGGTTAGCATTAATGAAGCATTAGAGATTATATATAGTAACACCAGTAAAAAGAGTAGAGAGATAGTACCAATAGAGAGTGCTATTGGATTAGTTGTAGCAAAAGATTATAGAGCATCTTTTGATTTACCACGTTTTGATAACTCTGCAATGGATGGGTATGCTGTAAAAATATCAGATTCAGGAAAAAAAGTAAAAGTAAAAGAGATTACCTATGCAGGAGATGAAGCTCAAAACTCTTTTTTAGAGGGAGAAGTAGTTAAAATTATGACAGGAGCTCCAACTCCAAATGGTTGTGAAGCTATTGTTCCCATAGAAGATGTAAAAGTCTTTTCAGATGGGGTAGTTTTACCAGATAATATTAAAATAGATATGATGATTAGATGGAGAGGAGAAGATATTAAGAGTGGAGAGCTATTTTTAAAGAAAGATACAAAAGTCACTGCCTACACGTTAGCACTACTTAGCTCCCAAGGAGTTACTCATATTGAGGTATATCGAAGACCTAAAGTTGTTATTTTCAGTACAGGAGAGGAGTTAAAGGCTCACTATGAAAAGATAGAGCCTCATCAACTATATAACTCAAATGCACCAATGTTCTATGCTCGTGCCAAAGAGCTTGGTTGTGATGTAATCTCCATAGCCTCTTCAGGAGATACCATAGATTCTTTAAAAGAGTCTATTGAAGAGGCTTTGGATTCAGACTTAATTATCACATCTGGAGGAGTATCTGTAGGTGACAAAGATTTTACCATTCAAGCCTTTCAAGAGCTAGGAATGGAAATTTTATTTTCTAAAGTAGATATAAAACCAGGAAAACCAACCACTTTTGGAAAGTTAAATAACTGTTTAGTTATTAATCTTCCTGGAAATCCTTTGGCAGGTATGGTTAATTTTGAGATGTTTGTAAAACCTACTATTTTAAAACTTTCAGGTACAAAAAGTTTCTATCATCCACTTGTCTCTACCAAAATGGCAACAAAATATACCTTTAAAGCAGGAAAAAATGCTGTAATCTTAGGAAGATGGGATGGAACTTTATTTGCTCCAATTTCAAATCAAAAACCTGGGATGGTCTCTCCATTAAATCAAGCAGATGGAATGGTAGTTGTTACTAAAGAGATTAGTATCTTAGAGAAAGGGAAAAT
Source organism: uncultured Sulfurovum sp. (assembly GCA_947313765.1). GTDB lineage: Bacteria > Campylobacterota > Campylobacteria > Campylobacterales > Sulfurovaceae > UBA1140. Next base: position 213 of record CAMZNQ010000041.1, on the reverse strand, counting down.
AGTTAAAATGATACCAATAAAGATAGATTTACAAAGTGGAAAACAAGAAGATTTTTTTATAAGAGATTAAATTTTGGAAACGGAAGCAAAACCTTCCGATTCCAACAAGTGACTATAGTCCAGAGATATAACCAACTACTGCTTTAATATCTGCATCACTATAAGAAGCAACTTGGCCTTTCATCAATCCACCCATACCAGCTGTATTAAGAG
>CAMZNQ010000040.1 GCA_947313765.1 uncultured Sulfurovum sp. | reverse complement strand
GCTCTTTTGGATAACTATTTAACATTGTATCGCTTAATGGTCTAACTCCAATTATTTTCAATTCACCTTTAAATAGATTTACTAACATAGGTAGTTCATCTAGCCAATATTTTCGCAAAAACTTTCCAAGTTTTGTAATTCTAAAATCATTTTTTATCGTTCCATTACTATTTAAACCATTATATTCAACAATAAAATCTTGTAGATATTCAGAATATGGTTGCATGGTTCTAAATTTATATACATATATTCTTTTACCATCTTTTCCTGTTCTTGCTAATTTAATTATATTTTTATACTCTCTCTCTTTTATGTTACTGTCTATATTTTTCATTTTTTTGATATTAAATGTAATATATGTCTGACTCTTTTCTATATTTTTTATTATAAATCCATAGTAATAGAACATTCCTAAAAAAATATTTTTATCAGAAATAAAATTAAATTTAATACTTGAGTTAATCTTTAACATAGAATTTGCTGTTTTTAAAAAGTCTGTAAAACTTTTATCACTATATATAAACGTAGGATTTTCATATGTTTTTCGTTCTATCATTTTAATAGACTCCTGTTTTTATTTTAAAAGAGAAATTTTAACATATATAAACATAAAATATGTATAAATATTATATAAATTTTATTTAAATCTTATTTAAATTTTAAGTATAGTTCCCATAACTTAGGCATTTAAATGAAAGTATAGTTTCGATATAATTTTTTAAATGAATTTAAAAGGATAAAATATGGCAAGTGTATTACTACCATTAGCAGAAGGTTTTGAAGAGGTAGAAGCAGTTAGTTTAATAGATGTTTTAAGAAGAGGAGGAGTTACTGTTAGAGTAGCTCATATGAACAGAGATAAAGATATTGATATGGTACTTGGAGCAAATGGAATTACAATCCAAACAGATATATCTATAGCAAATGTTAGAAGTGAAAATTTTGATATGATTCTACTAGCAGGAGGATGGGACAATACATATACCTTAGCAGAGAATGAAGATGTTCAAAGATTATTAAAAGAGTTTAAAGAAAAAGATAAAATTATTGGTTCTATATGTGCTGCAGCCTATGCACTAAAAAGAGCAGATGTTTTAGGAGATGATTATACTTGTTATCCATCTGCTGTTGATGAGGTAAACCATAAAGGTTATAGACATGACCAATCTGTAGTTACAGATGGTAATGTTATGACATCAAGAGGTCCTGGAACAGCTTTATGTTTTGGATTAGAGATTGTAAAACGTTTAATTGGAGTGGAGAGTTATGAAGCAGTCAAAGAGGGAATGCTATTAGAATTTTGTAAATAAAATATTTACTATCTATTAATATTAATCTGTTACTATTATAGTAAAGGATTTTATAATGAGAAAAATATTAACTTCACTATTTATTTTATCATCTTCACAACTATTCTCAGATAGTAATATATCTAACAACCGTCATCAGTATGATAAAATCATAGAAGAGACTCTATCCTCCATTAATATGGATTACTTGAATAGTGCTATAGATGATAATAGCGTTAAAAATAGATTTTCAATACCTTATGATATGGCATTGAAGAAAGCTAAAGATAAAAAAAAGATGATTCTATTAGAGGTTGTTTTAGATAATTGTAAATTTTGTGAAAAGATGGATAGATTAGTATTATCAAAAGATAGTATACAAGATACTATATCTAAAGATTTCATCTTTACTCAAATTAATGCAGATAGAGAACCTCTTCCTTTGGGTCTTAGAGAACAGATGAGTCCAATGTTTGTTTTTATCTCAAAAGATGAAGTTGTACAAGATATGCGTTTTGGTTATATTGATGAGAGTAACTTTTTAAATCTCTTAAAAGAGATAACCAAGGAATAGTTTAAAATTAATAAGCATCTAATTGATAGAGATTAACTGCTCTATCCATAGCCTTTAAAATAAGCAGATTAAGTTTCATTGCTTTTTTAAGACCTTGATTAGATATATCTACATTTATAATTATCTCTTTATATCTATTCCAATAGCTTTTTACAGTTAAGAGTTCTTTGTTGATATTATCATTTCCTGTTTTTAAAAGCCCTAATCTCTTATTTCCATGAATAAGACCATCAAGTATATCTTCAAAATATTTTGTAGATTTTTTAAGCTCAATGTGATATCGTTCTTTATCTATTTTTGTTGCTATACTAATGAGTTTAGATGTCATTTTTTCTATAATTTTTTTCTCTTTTTCATTAAAAACAGCTAGACCCTCTTTTGATAGTTCAGTATTTACTATGGCATACTGATACTCATCCCAAATTTTTTCAATCTCTTTAATCTCTTTTTTAGTAGTTGGATTAGACATAGCTTCTCTGTCTTCCATAAGTCCAATGAGTGTATTTTTTAAGAAGTTACCATCTTTTTTAAGACTATTAATATGAGTATGAGATTCTAAATCATGAGATATTAAAAGAAGCTCTTTTGTCATTTTTTGGCTCAACATACGCTCTTTTCCTGCTAGGTTAATTGTAATTACTCTATTCTCTTCTAAGTCTAAAAGATATTTTTGTTCATACATTTTAACTACAGAATCCATTGTTAATAAAAGAGGTATATTACCAATCTCTATAGCTTTAAGAGATGTTCTGTCATGGTTACCTTTTAAAAATTTATTAATAAATGGCTTAAATACTCTCCATAGATTATCAACTTTTTTAATCTTTTTTCTAATTTTTTCATCTTCTGTCTTTGGTAGATTTAAATTTTTATCTCCATTTAAAAGAGCAGAAAGAGTAGTCTCAAAAAGAGTCACAGTCTCCTTTAAACTCTTTTTGTTTATTTCAACATCTATCCCTTTTGCTATCAAAAGAGCCTCTTTACTCATCTTTTGAGTAAGCATACGCTGTTTTCCTGATATATTAATAATATTAGCAATCTCTCTATCTGTTATCTGTTGTGCATCAATAAATAGTGGCAATAGAAGTAGCAATGTGATTAATAAGTTGTTTCTTTTTTTCATCCCTTTTTTTCCCTTAATATTATTTTGGTTTTGGAGTGTCTAAACTGCTCTCTGGTAATTGTGGATATATAATTTTAGGCTTTCTTCCCTTTAAAGATTTTAAAAACTCTAAAATATTATCAACTTCTTTATAATTTAAAGATATAGGCATGATTTTTATAGATAAAGTATTATTATCTTTGTCTCCTTTAATTTTATATCCTACTTGAACTTTACCCATCTCTTTTATAACTTCTTTTAAATCCCAAAATTGACCATTATGAAAATAGGGAGCTGTCTCTGTAATATTTCTAAGTGTTGGTACTTTTATAATTTTATTATTTTCAACAAAATCGCCTACATCTCTAAATTTATATTTTGAATTTAACTCAAAAGGTTTCATTCTACCACCTAATGCAATATCATTGTGACAAGTCACACACCCCTTTTCAATAAAAATTTTTAACCCCTTTTGCTCTTTTGGGCTTAGTGCTTTTTCATCTCCATTTAAAAAATCATCATAACGTGAAGGAGTTATCAGTGTTCGTTCAAATGTGGCTATTGCATTTGCAATACTCTTTAAATCTATCTTTATATCTTCTCCATAAGCTTTTTTAAATTCATCAACATAGGCAGGTATAGAGTTAATTCGTTTTGCCAACACCTTGTGGTCCATTGCCATCTCAACTCCTGCTTGGATAGGACCTTGTGCTTGGTCTTCTAGTGATTCACTCCTTCCATTCCAAAATTGCCTCTTAAAAAATACAGCATTATATACAGTTGGAGAGTTGAGATGGTGAGGATTTGAAGCCCATTTATGTCCAATTGCTTTTGGAATACCATCGACACCTCCTAATCCTAAATTATGACACCAATTACAGCTAATAAGTCCACTTTTAGAGACTCTTGGGTCAAAATAGAGCCTCTTTCCTAACCTTACTCTATCTGGAGTTATGACTCCTTTAGGGTCAATAAGTTTAGCAAGTTCTTTATTATCTGTAGGTATAGGTTTCAGACCTGCTTCTTTTGCATATTCAATAAGAGATGTTGTTGCAAAGAGCGAACTTGTTATGCTTAATAGCAATATTATATTAATAAATTTCATAGAAGTCCTTGTAATATTTGAAATATATAAATATTATATATTAAAAGTAGTAAATATACATTAAAAATAATTTAGAATATTAGGATTAAAATCTAAATATATAACTCCACCAATAATAATTGCTACTGTTATGACTAGAAGCATAATTTTAAGCAAAGAATAAGGTCGTTCTCCTGTTACTTTTCCTGTCTGCCCATTAATAGCATAGTTATAGGTTCTATTATTCCATTTAAATTTAGCTGTCCATATTGGAAATAGAACATTTTTGTAGGTAGTATGCTGATATTGAGTAGCTATATTGTTTATCTTCTGTTGGTCTCCACCTATTTTATTTTTAATCTTTCCCATAATCACTCTTTTCATTTTTACTTTAGCAAAATCAAATCCATCATCTAATCCTATTAGATACTCTTCTGAATCAAACCCTGCAAGATATTTTTGATTAAAAGGGACTAATACATCTGTATACCAAGGTTCTAAATTATCCAATATTGTATGAGAGATAGTTTTTGATGCACCCACTGTTATGTCATCAAAAGAGACTCTAACCTCTCCTGATACATGAGTCCATCTAACTCTACTCTCTCTAACTATTTGTCTCTCTTCTCGTCCATCAACAACAACTCTACGCTCTACATTTACATAGTATATATCTCCACGCTCTCCTATATATTGGCTTGATGTCTCTGAATCGTATGTCCAATGAGGTAGATAATAGCCTTTTAAATTATACTCTCCTGAAATAAACTTCTTTAATTTAGATGGGGCAAACCAGAGAGAGCCTATCCATTTTTTAAAAAGTTTTTGAGCTTTTTTTTCTGAAATTTGAAAAGGAAGAAGTGATTTTGCTTCTATCTTTTTTGTAAAATCTGTAATAATAGGTGTTCCACAATATGGGCAAGTTGAACTAATGGAATAAGAGCTTATGGTAAAAGAGGCAGAACATTTACTACATCTAGTCTCTTTTTCAATCTCTCTCCTATCTACTCTACTTAATACCTCTAGTGCATCTTTAAAAGAGTACTCTTCTATCTCTTCTAGTGAATTCTCTATAGACTCTTTTGTATCACAAAACTCACAAAATAGTGAATTGGATATTGGGCTAAACTTTAAATAAGCTCCACAGTTTTTACAGCTAAAATTAATAGATTTAAATTTCAATATCTATAACTTTTCATTTTATCTTTTTGGTAATGGTGGAGGGGTAGCATTGAAATATTGTGTTAACTCATCTTCTGCTTCAATCCAATCGCTTAAACCCTCTCTCCATATAAGTGTGTCTCTTTTGATTGTTCCTTTTGTAATATACTCTTGGATTGTACGCATATTATATGGACCTTCTGGAGTATCCTCTAATGCAATATGGTATAGTCGTTCAGTTTGTGTTGGTAAAGGAGGAGGAGTATTTTTATCAATTTTTTTTCCTCCTATTTGATTTACCATCTCTTGACCAAGTGCCAATCCTGCACCCATTCCTACCATATCACTCATAGTTCCACCACTTTGAGAACCTAAAGCATTACCTGCTTCATATTTAAGATAATCATCAAGGTTACCTGTAACCTCACGACTAGTACGCTTATCTAAAGCTTTTTCTACATTAGAAGGAAGAGATATATTCTCTATTAGTATTTTTGTTAGCTCCAATCCATACTCTTTAAAGAATGGAGCTATCTTTTCCGAAATATAGTTAGAAAAATTCTCATAATTAGATGCCATATCCAACAGAGGAATTTTACTCTCTCCTAAAACAGCAGGTAGTTTAGAGAGAATTAAATTTGTTAATTGATTCTCAACCTCATCTGTTGTAAAGTGTCCATCTGTACCTACAATCTCCATCATAAACTTTTTTGGATTACTAATGCGAATCTCATAAGTACCAAAAGCTCTAAGACGAACCATAGCAAACTCTGGGTCACGAACCATGATAGGATTTTTTGTTCCCCACTTTAAATCTGTAAAACGTTTTGTATTTATGAAATATACTTCAGCTTTAAATGGAGAGTTAAAACCGTGGTTCCAATGTTGAAGTGATGTCATAATAGGTAGATTTTTAGTATCTAGTTCATAAATACCAGCTTCTAAAATATCAGTTACTACTCCTTCGCTAACAAAAATAGCTATTTGTGACGCACGAACAGTTAATTTTGCACCATATTTAATCTCATTACCTTGTCGATTAAATCTATAAACCATTGTATTGTTACTATCATCAACCCAATCAATAACATCAATAAATTGTCCCGTTAACCAATCAAAAAAACCCATCTATTGAACCTTTTTAATCTCTTTTGTAGTCTCTATTTTTGTTTTTGTCTCAACTATAGCCTCTTTTAACTCTTGTTCACTCTTCTCTAGTGCAATAAGAGCCTTTCTTCTAGCATCTTTTCCTTCATTTGCAATCTTTAATGAATCATTTAAAGTATCAATAAGAGTTTGGTTTGCTTTTTTAATGCTCTCTATGTCAAATACTCCTCTCTCCATCTCTGTTCGTACCTCATGGTTAGCCTCTTGTAGACTCTCTGCATTTCTCTCTAATAGCTCATTTGTTAAATCTGTTGCATCTTTTAGTGCTTTTGCCGACTCATGGCTTCTAAAAATAGTAACTGTCTGTGCAAGTTGATTTCTCCATAGAGGAACAGTATTTACTAGAGTAGAAGAGATTTTATTGATAAGTGATTTATCATTATCTTGAATCAATCTAATACTTGGAAGTGATTGCATTGCAACTTGTCGAGATAATCTTAAATCGTGAACTCTTCTCTCTAAATCATCTGAAAAATTTCTCATCTCTTTAAGCTCTTGAATTGCTAACATATCACCATCTTTAGCTCTCTCTTCATATTTTGGCAAAACTTCATCTATTAGCTCTTTTTTCTTTATCTCTCCAGCTTCAATATAGAGTTCTAATTTTCTAAAATAGTCTAAATTTGCATCATAAAGTTTATCTAACGATACAACATCTTTCATTAGCGTACTTCTATGCTCTTCTAAATTATTTGCAATCATATCAATTTGGTCTCTAACCTCTTCATACCCTTGGATAAATTTAGCAAGTGGTTTTGCTCCTCCAAAGAGTTTCTCATACCATGCCTGTTTTCTATTTGGATTTAACTCCTCTATGTCAAAACCTTTAATTACTGCAACCATCTCATTAAGTACAGCTCCTGCTACACCTGTATCTTTATTTTTTACCCCATCAATCATTCTATTTGAGATACTATCAAGCTCCTCTTGTGCTGATGCACCAAAGTAAATGATAGAGGTTCTATCTGTAAAATCTAGTTCACTTAGAGCTTTTTCAAGTTTACTCTGCTCTTCTGGTTGTACTGTTACAGGTTTATCACTCTGTTCTTGAATAGTTGTTTCGATAATCTCTTTTGTTTTTGTTTCCATTTTTTTTCCTAATATCTAATTTTTTATCTGCTCTTGGAGAACGTCTATCTGTACATCTAAATCAAACTTATCATTCTCTTTTAGTCGTACAATCTCTTTTTTAAATCGTCTCTCTATATCACTTAATAGATGAGAAAACCTCTCTTTTGTATCACTATCTATATCTTTTTCATCCATTGCTATGTAGGAAGCTGTTACTTTTTTAATGCCATCAATGTAGACAACAATAAATTTACGAGCCACACGTAAATCTTTTGGGTCATCTTCTATATTGTTTAAAATTTCATACCCTTTATCTACAGCAACACGTAGTTTAGAGTGAAGCTCTTTCTCATTTATCTTTTTCATTCCCTCCTCGACCTCTGCCAATTTTCCTCTAGCAGTTGCCAATGTTTCAATGACAAACTCTGCTGATATATCTCCAATATTATCTAATTTATCATCTTTTGGGTCAAAACCATAATATAGAAAATATCCAACAATAGATATTAAACTCAACGGAACTGATAAAAAAAGCTCTTGACCTCCTGCTATCCATGATGTAAAAAGTGTAGATATGCCCAGAAGAGTAGCCGTGATACTCTTAAATGGTTTAGGGGCTTTTGTAAGTGTTGTTGTGTGATATTCATACTCTCTATTTAGTGCGATTGTATTTAACTTTGCTGTTGCAAAAAATAGTCCAAAGGCTAAGATGTCAAATAGAAATAGAGAAAAATTCTGTTTAATTAAGGCTAAAATTATAGACAAAAATAGAGGAGCTAAAAAGATATATAGAAATTTACCATTCTCTAGTTTAAATCTACTACTCTCTTCTGTTGGGTTGTATCGTTTTGCTTTTGAAATCATCTACTCTCCTAATAATTTTATTAATGGATATAAAACAGAGACACCTGAAGATAAGAGTATAAATAAAAAACCAAAAATTTTTTGCAATAGATATCCTTTTTAATTGTAAATGTTTAATTTTATCACAAATAACTTAGGAGTAATGCTTTATATACAAAAGTAAAAAATAGCTCATTAACTAACTAAATTTCAACTTTTCATCTACCTTTTATCTCATTTTACATATACTTTGCAAAACAAAGTACTTTGAAAAGGAAATTATATGAGTGAAAAAGAGGAAGTGTTACGACAGATAAGTGAGATAAAAAACCATTTGGTAGACAAAGAGGCGTTTTTCCCTTACAACTTTAACGCTTGTCATGTCTGGTCAGCCATTGCTTTGGTATTAACGTTGGTGATGATTCCTTCTTATCAAGAGAGTGTCCTCTTTGGAACAACCGTTACAACACTTTTGGTTTTAATGGGTTTCATCATTGAAGCTCTTATGACAAAAAAGGTCAATGAGAGTTATGACATTGATGACCGTAAACGAAGACAGCAGTACATCATGAGCAATTTTTTAATGATAGCACTCTTCGCCATTATTTTTTCGACTATGTTAGCAACTTACAAACTCTATGTTCCCATTTTGCTTTTATGGTTATTTCTAATCTCTTTGGGGCATTTAGGCGTAGGATTTGTTTTGAACATTAAAGCTTATG
>CAMZNQ010000039.1 GCA_947313765.1 uncultured Sulfurovum sp. | reverse complement strand
TAACAAAAAATATTTGAAAACGTTTAATTTCATTTCCTTTGAAAACTTTCAATTACCATCAACCAATTCCTCAAACATAAAATCCTTATCTCTCTATCTATATATAATATTTTATATATTGCCTAAATTTTTAGGATTTTAGTTTTTCTAAGATTTTAGGAGGAGCTAGATTTGGATGATTTGGGGTTTTTTTGATTCTACGTTTTTTTCAGATAGTACTTCTAGTATGCGTTCCAAGGACGGAGGGGAACGAGTAAAATAAGAAAAATAGAAAATAATAACTTGATGTGTGACACGGTCACACCTACAAATCAAACAATCATAAAACTATATATTTCAATATTATATACTCGTCAAACTAAGCCTTAATTTTATAATAAAGTAAAAATATTTATAGTTATAATGCTAACTATTCCCATAGTAATAAATCCAATTTTAAAAATTGTCTTAAATGAAAAATCATTACTAGACTCTTCTAACTCTTCAATCTCTTCTATAAACCCATTATAATAAATACTATTTTTTTCATTTGAACTGTAATACATTTTTTCTCCTTTAAATTATTTTCAACTTTAAATATTAATATATATTAAAGTTTAACATAAATAAACTTAAAATATATTTTAACATTTAGATTTATAGAGTTTTTCTAAAAAAAAAATATCGTTCACGATTGAAACACATTGTAGAGATATACTTTCGCCATGAGGGTCATGATATTCTCCTCAATATTTCCCACGTGACTCTCATAGATAGTTTTATATTTTATATATTTATAATCTTTAACTTTTCCCATTTTTCCTTTAGTAAGGCACAATATGAAGCTATCACGTTTTTTCTATTTAAGATAAGGATATCTCAAAGGAGTATTTATGAACAATCAAAACAAAACTATTAATGTTGCCACACTACAAATTAAAACAGAAAAAACATATATAGAAAACTTAGAAAAACTTCTCTTTTACATTAAAACATCAAATGCGAATTTAATTGTTGCACCTGAACTCTCTCTTACCAATTTTGACTATGAACATTTTGAGGATGTAGCAACCTTTTACAATATCGCTTTAGTAAAACTTTTAGAAGCTGTTTCTGATAAGATTTTAGTTTTAACCATGACAAAAAAAGAGAATAAAGAGTTTGTAAATCAAGCTATTGTTATCCACAATCATGAAGTAGTGCATAAACAGAATAAATATAGACTCTTTACACTTGGAGAAGAGAGAAAATATTTTAAAGCAGGGTTAAGAGAGGATATGGTTAAATTCAATATTAATGGTATATCTTACGGTATATTAATCTGTTTTGAATTACGTTTTAAAGAGTTATGGAGAGAGTTAGAGGGAACAGATATTATTTTAATTCCTGCACGTTGGGGTAAACCTAGAAAAAAACATCTCGAAACACTTTCACAAGCATTAGCAATTATGAATCAAACATTTGTTGTTGTAAGTAATTCATCAGATGCTGATATGGCAAGTTCTTCTGCTATTATATCTCCTTGGGGAGATAGCTACATGAATGATGAATTAGATATACTTGAAGATGAAATTAATTTAAATGAGATAAAAAAAGTTAGAAGATTAATTAAAATGAGATAAAGAAGAGAATAGTTTAAATCGTACTTAAAACGTAAGTAAATCCTATTATATTATAAGCTACTTTAAAAAAATAGAGAGATACAAAGTTTTTTATGTTAATATATTTTAAAAAATAAAAGGATATTTATTGCAAGAGAATGAATCTAACTATGAATATAGACTTTTCCGTGAAAAAGAGAAAGTACATAAAAAAGAGATAAAAGCCTTAGAGAAGCAGATATTCATATCAAATTTAAAATCTTGGATAGTAGGTATAATCTTAATTGCAGAGATTATCTTTATCTTTTCTCTATTTTCTAAATCAGGTCTTTTTAAAGAGAATGGTACATCTGAAAACAAAGTAGCAATTATTCGCTACAATAAACCTGTGACTGAAGAGTTTACAACTACGGTTATGGAGAAGATGGATAAGATTAAAGATGATAAATCTTATCGGTCTGTACTTTTCATTATGGGTTCACCAGGTGGTTCTCCAACGGCTAGTGAAGAGCTTAGTGAGTATCTAAAAGAGTATCAAAAAGAGTTGCCTATCACTATGTATATAGACTCAATTGCTGCTAGTGGAGGATACTATATTGCTTCGGCTATCAAACCACTTATTGCAAATAAAAATGCTATTGTAGGTTCTATTGGAGTTATTATGCCTCACTATAATTTTGGTGAGTTAGCAAAAAAAGTAGGTGTAGAGGAAGATTTTATGGCTGCTGGAAAGTTTAAAAAACCAATTACAATGTTTGCTAAGATAGATGACGAGAATAGAAAATATATGACCGAACATCTTCTAAAGCCAACCTATGATAACTTTGTACAATCAGTTGCTAATAATCGTGGGCTTAAAAAAGAGGATATATTACCTTTTGCAGAGGGAAAAATATTTATTGCAAATGTACCAACTATACAAGGTATTTTAGTAGATAAAATCTCTTCGCTATATCGTGTTAAAAAAGATATTAGAGCAGATTTTAATGGTACAGATATTGACTTTGTAGATATTAAATTAGAGAAAGAACCCTCATTTTTACCTGAAATTAAAGTAGACTTAGGCTTAGAGAATATACTTTCTTCTAGCTCTTCCTCGTCTTTTTCGTTTTAATTTTATATCTGTATTGTAGAGTGTGATAAGCACATCTCCCATAACGACAAGGGTAACTCCACCTTTGTCTCGAATTTTTAAAATAGTATTTCTATAATCAGTTAACCTTGAAATATGTAATCTATTTTTTTTACGCTTTACTTTTTTATTCTGTTTATCTAATTTTTTTAGAACTTTATCACAGATTTTTTTATTTAAAATAACTTTATCATTTCTTAATGTACCAAGAATCAATACAATATCAAGTAAATCTTTATGCATTCCACGTTGAGACATCTTCTGCATACTATGTTTTGTTTTTATAATCACTTCTTATATCCTTTATTCTCTTAAAGTAATAAAAATTATTTAATAATTTAACAACAGAATATATTAATTTTATTAACTGTTTCATCTTACACTGAATAGAATTATTTTATATTTAAATTATCAAAGAATCGTTATAACTATTAGTAAATTATATTATAATACATAAAATTTTTGGAGATAAAAATGAAAAAAACAATAATTATGTCACTAATAACATCTGCTCTACTTACTTCTCTATATGCTCAAGAGCATAAAAGCCCTGCACAAATTTTGGAAGAGGCTTTAAAAAAGATGGAGGCTTTAGTTGATAAAGATGCATCAAAAAGCGAATTAAATATAACTAAAGTTGATACAAATATGACTAAAGAGTCAAATATTACAAAAATAGATGATAATAATAGTTTTACACTTGGAAAATATGGAACATTTAAATTTGAAAAAGCTAATGATAATGTCTATATTATGCATGGTCCAGTAGTTAGTCCAAACAAAGAGAATCAAGGATTTATGAATAATCCTGCTGTAATTGGAGGAGAGACAGGATTAATAGTTGTTGACCCTGGAGGAAACTACAATGTAGGGAAAAAGATATTGGCAGAGATTGAGAAGATAAGTGATAAACCTATTGTTGCTGTTTTTAATACACATAAACATGGAGACCATTGGTTTGCAAATAAAGCTATTGTTGAGAAGTATCCAAATGTCGATATCTATGCACATCCAAATATGATAAAAGCATCAAAAGAGGGAGAGGCAGAGGTTTGGTATGGTATTTTGAGTAGAACAACAGGTAATCTTGATGGGACAAAAGAGTTTGCCTTTCCTTCAAAAACTTTAATAGATGGTCAGAAAATAGAGATAGATGGTCAAAAATTTATTATTCAACACCCACAAGATGCACATACAGATACAGATATAGTTATTGCACACATGAATTCTATGACTCTCTTTTTAGGAGATAACTTGATGAAAGGTCGTTTGGGTAGTTTTGATGAATCATCTAGCATTTTTGGAAATATAGAGCTTTTAGAGAATATTAAAAAAGAGACTGACTTTAAACTATATGTTCCAGGTCATGGGAAATCGGGTAAAAAAGATGAGACTATTGACCCATTTTTAAACTACTTAAAGGTTTTAGCAGAGGAGGGTCAGAAGGCATATGATGATGATAAAGAGTCTTATGAGGTTAAAGGTGATGTGATGAAAAAATTACCATGGATGATGGAATGGGATGGTTTTGAAAAAAATATGCCAACACATTTAAATAAAGTAATGTTAGAGATAGAAGAGCTTGAATTGGCAAAAGAGAGTAGTAAAGAGTAGTTAATTTGGCTATAATTTTAAAAAAATTAACTTTAGGATAGAAAATGTTAGTAGCTCCAAGTATACTTTCGGCTGATTTTGGAAATTTAGCTAATGATATAGAAGAGATTTGTAATTCAGGATGTGATTTGGTTCATGTAGATGTTATGGATGGTCATTTTGTACCAAACTTAACTATTGGGCCTGTTGTTGTCTCTGCTGTTGCTAAAGCTACTACAAAACCGTTAGATATTCATCTAATGGTTGAAAACAATACCTTTTTTGTTGACCTCTTTGCACCGTTAAAACCAAAATATATATCATTTCATATTGAAGAGGAGAAGCATCCTCATCGTTTAGTTCAATATATACGTTCATTAGGTATTCAACCTGCTATTGTTTTAAATCCTCATACTCCCATAGAGAGTGTAGAGTTTCTTTTAGAGGATGTAGATATGGTTCTTTTAATGTCTGTTAACCCTGGGTTTGGTGGACAGAAGTTTATCCCATCTGTATTGGAGAGAGCAAAGCGTTTAAAAGTTTTAATAGATAAATATAACCCTAACTGTTTGATTGAGGTTGATGGTGGAGTAAATGGCGAAAATATCTATGCTTTAAAAGAGGCAGGTGTGAATGTTGTTGTCGCAGGTTCTTATGTTTTTGGAAATAAAAAGGGTTATAAGTTTGCTATTGACTCTTTAAAGATATAATTTTTTACTACTAAAAAGGGAAGAGATATATGAGAGTAAAGATATGTGGTATTACAAATTTACAAGATGCACTACAAGCCATAAATGTTGGAGCAGATGCTTTAGGATTTGTCTTTTATAGAGAGTCTCCACGTTACATTGCACCAAGTGATGCAAAAAAAATTATTGATAAGTTACCACCTTTCATTGGAAGAGTAGGTCTTTTTGTAAATGAGGGAGTTGATACAATTGACACAATTTCAAAATATTGTGATTTAACACTTTGTCAGATTCATTTTGATGTAGATGAAGAGGCTTTAGATATGATAAGATCAAAAACAATACCTGTTGTTCGTGCAAGAGAAGCAGAAGATATTCTACAATATAGCGATAGATATAGATTGGTTGATGTATATTGTGAGGAGTATGGAGGTTCAGGAAAACGTCTTAATTTGGATTGGTTTGAAGGTGTTGATTGTTCTAAAATAATTTTAGCAGGTGGATTGACTCCTGAAAATGTAGAAGAGGTAAAAAAATATAATTTTTATGGTGTAGATGTAAGTTCAGGAGTTGAAAAGATTAAAGGTAGGAAAGATTATACCAAGGTTAGTAAGTTTATAAAGAATGCAAAAAGTTTATGATGCATTAACCTCTGCATTTAGACGTAATGGGGGGTATTTATCTAAATTATCATTTGAGCGTATTTCAAAAAAGAATACAATACTCTTTGAGGAGGAGTTAGATACTATATTTATAATACTTCAATCAACAGGTTATCCCATTTCAGAAGAGAAAGGAAAGTACCGTTTAGATACATTTTTTACTTCATATTCTGAACAAAAATATTGTGTAATTGATATTGAGACAAATGGTAGCAAACCTGAAACATCACAGTTGATAGAAGTTGGAGCTGTAATGGTTCAAAATGGTAAGATTATTGACCGTTTTGAGACTTTTGTAGAGTGTACCTTTATTCCTGAATAT
>CAMZNQ010000038.1 GCA_947313765.1 uncultured Sulfurovum sp. | reverse complement strand
GCCCCTGCTCTTGGTGGAATATTGGCAGGTTATGAATTGGCTCGTTCACTTAATATTCGTTCTATTTTTGTAGAGAGAAAAGATGGTGGAATGGAGCTTAGACGTGGATTTGAAGTTAAAAAAGGTGAAAAAATTCTTATTTGCGAAGATATCATCACTACAGGTGGTTCAGCTATGGAGGCTTCAGAAATCATAGAGAGACTTGGAGCAGAAGTAGTTGCATTTGCTTCACTTGCAAATAGAGGTTTTTGTAAACGTAATGGTTCAGAGATGGAACAAAAATCTGAATGTAAATTACCTTCTGATGTACCTTTCTTTGCTTTAGATGATTTTACATTTGAGATGTATACACCAGAGGAGTGTCCTATGTGTAAAAATGGTTCAACTGCAATTAAACCAGGAAGTAGAAATAGTTAAGAAAATATTAATCCACAGTTAATCTACAAAATACTAATATAGTTTTAAATAAATTTAAGGATTGTGAAATTATGAAAAAAATATTATTTAAACCTCTATTAGCCTCTTCCCTTGTTGCTATTATGTTAGGAGGATGTGTAGAGGGTGGAATGACTATGCCAACAATTAAAAATGCTGATGGAACATCAAATCGTGCAGGAACGGGTGCTGTTTTAGGTGGAATACTTGGTGCTGTAGTTGGTGGTTCAACAGCTAACCACTCCAAAAAACGTGTTGCTATTGGTGGTATAGCAGGTGCTGCTATTGGTGCTGCTATTGGTTATAGTCTTGACCAACAAGCTAAAGAGGTAGCACAGACTCTAAATACAAATGTAAACAATAGCCCAACTGCTGAAAAGAATCCTGCAAATGAGATTGTTGTATCAAATACAGATAAGTTTGTAAAGATAATGTTTCGTGACCCAATGATGTTTAGAACTAATGAGAGCATTCCTACCCAATCGGCTCAAGCAGAGATTAGACAGATGATTCCTGCTCTAAAAAAACCTGCCTATGCAAATATGATTATTCAAACTGTTGGACATACTGATAGCAGAGGAAGTTTTCAACATAACCAATCACTATCTGAAGCAAGAGCTTCATCTGTTGGAAATACTCTAAAAAATTCAGGTATTACAAATCCTCTATACTCAAGAGGTTGTTCATTTTCAAAACCAGTTGTACCAAATACATCTGCATCAAATATGGCACTAAATAGAAGGGTAGAGATATATCTATACCCTAACCAACAGACAGTAATTGACCCGTGTATATAGGTTAAAACTTAGACAGAGATGCTTTTGCACTCTGTTGAGTTAGTTCTCCACCAATATAACGTTCATTTACACTATCTATATTATTAAGCAATTTAGTTTTAAAATCACTATCTTCCATATTATCATCAATAAAGTTTTTCATCTCAATAAATTTGGGAAAGAGTGATAACATTTTATCTTTTACAGGAGAAGTACTCCATATCTTTTGATTCTCCTCTATTGATAGTGTGCCACTTATAGCTTTATCTCCTGTAATTAACTCTTTCTCATGAAAACCATAATTCACATCAACATCCTCATTAATCTCTGTAACAAAACCTGTGAACCAAGATATAAAAAAGAAGATAACTACTCCTACAACTATAATTGTTTTATTCATTAAAAAATCCTTATTTTTTATAATTATACTATATTATTAATAATATCTAAATTTATGATTCTATCAGCCTTATCAATACTTGTTCTCCTATGTGCTATGGTAATAGTAGTTTTATCTTTAATATAGCTATCTAATGCCTCTAAAAGTCTATCTTCTGTATCATTATCTAAAGATGAGGTTGACTCATCGAAAATAATTACTTTAGGATTATCTAATAGAACTCGTGCAATAGAGAGTCGTTGTCTTTGACCACCTGATAGCTTTGTTCCATTTTTTCCAATAATAGTATCTAGTCTACTCTCTAATCCATTAACAAAATCATAGAGTTGTACCAACTTTAAAATTTCATAAATCTCTTCATCTCTATAATCTTTTCCAAGGGTTAAGTTGAAACGAATTGTATTATTGAACATTAATGGAGATTGTAGAACAAAACCAACATTTTCACGAATTTTTTCATATCCTATCTCTCTAATTTCATGATTATTATAGTAGATATTACCAGAAGATATGGGATATAGACCAATAAGTATTTGAGCTAGTGTAGTTTTACCACTTCCTGTTTGACCAATAATCGCTACTTTTTCACCTCTATTTATCTCTAAATTTATATCTTTTAAAACATCAACTTTTCCATCATAAGAGAAAGATAGATTCTCCAATTTGATAGATGCTGTTTTGTTATCTTTAAATGGGTCTACCTTTGCTCTATATTTTGGTTCTGGATGTAATTCTAATATCTCATTTAATCTATCTATTGAGGTTTTAGCATTAAAATATAGATGTGTAAAATTCATAAGCTTATCAACAGGACGCATAATAATCCAAGCATAGGCAAAAATAGCCAACATCTTACCAATAGTCAAAAGACCTAAAAGAACCATCAAGATACCCATTGCTCTAAAGATATCATGTGAATACATAATTAACATACGAGAGAACTCTAATGCCATTTCACTTCTAAATCCAAACTGATAACCTCTATCTCGTATCTCTTTTGCTTTTTTATCTATATCATTTAAAAAATACTCTTCACGATTTTGTACTCTTATTTGATTGTAAAGCTCTAAACTTTCAGTTAATGAATTTTGGAATATCTCTATGGCTCTATTCTCTTTTTTCTTTATTTTAGCTACTTTTCTAAATACATGAAGATAGAAACTCATAACTAAAGGGTTTAAGAGTAAGATAACCAAAGCTATCTGCCAATTTAGATATAAAATAACAGTAGCAATACTAATTACTGTTAAAAACTCCACTACTATCTCACCTACCGAAGAGGCTATAAACTTATCTACAGTATCTACATCTGTAATTACTTTTGCAGATACAGAACCTGAACCTAACATATCATACTCACTCATTGAGACAGTTTGAAGATGATTTAATAAGCGTTTACGAATTACATAGGTTACCTCTTTTGAGACTTTAGTAAAGAGTCTAATATGTATTAAATTTAAGATTAGAGATATAGCCTTAAAAAATAGTGTCAAAAGTAGAACTACCAATATGTAATATTCAGGAGAATTAATAGTTAAATATTGGTCTATGGTTTGAGTAATCTCTCCACCTTTTCCTAAAATAATCTCATCAATCAACATAGGAATCAATAGAGGAATAGGAATTGTCAATAGAGTAGAGAAGATTGCTACCAAATTTGCCCATATTAATACTTTTTTGTGTTTAGATATCTCATCTAAAATGGATTTTATAGTAATCATTATAAACTCTTTTTTACAGAACAATAGCATAATTTTATTAACTCTTAATTAATCAAAATCTGTTATAATCCAATAAAAAAAGACATTTTAATGATAATAAAAATATTAACCACACTACTACTTCTTATTTTGATGAACTCATGTTCAAAATCTCAAAAGAGTGAGAATAATCAAACAGCAGAGGATAAAAATAGCACTTCTGTAAAATCGGAAAAGATAGATAGCAAAAAGAGAGACTCTGTAGATAAAAACAACTCTAAAGAGATAGCTATTAAAAAATCTATTTTAACCATAAAAACAGTTAATGGAAAAGAGATTCATATTGATGAAGCAGAAGGGGGATTAACATTTCAAGAGTATAAAGATAAAAATGTTTTTGTAATCTTTTTTGGCTACAGATGTCCTCCATGTCTACAAGAGATACCACATTTAATCTCATTAATGAATAAAAAATATAGTGATTTAGAGGTTATTGCTATTGAAGTTCAAGGGCTAAACAGAGAGCAGTTAAAAGGGTTTGTTGAAGATAAAGGAATTAACTACACTGTTGCACTAGGAAGAGAAAACAATAGCGTGATTAACTATATAGCATCAAGAGCTAGATGGCAAGGTTCTATCCCCTTTTTCATATCATTCAATAAAAAGGGAGAGGTAAAATTTGTTCATATAGGTGCATTGAGTGAAAAGAATCTTGAAGCTATATATAGAAGTAAAGATTAATTGACTAATGTTCAACTAATCTTTTAGCCATCATTGAACTTATTGCCATAGTAATCATAAAAATATATACTAAAATGAAGATTAAAATATTGCCAATAATTGATAGACCAATTGTTCCTAACATTCCAATGAAAAAAGAGAATAAAAATAGAAGTATTATAATAGTTAACCAAAAACTAACAATATATTTAAAATAGGATAATTGAAAAGATGAACGCCATAGATTAATAGAAAATAGTGTAAATACTGCCTTAAATCCCTCTTTAAAACCATTTGACAAAATAATATTAGCTTGAACTAAAGGTTGTATGTATGATATAAAGAGTAGTGGTAGAACCAAAACTACAAAAAGATTAATTGAATCATAACCCACCATATACATATGGGGAGTAATTCCCATAACACTAGATATAGATGCCAATAAGATAGTAAATAGTAGAGTTAAGGGAAACCATCCCAAATATGAACCAAAGGCTGTAGAGATATCTTTTCTTACTAAATTATCAATAGTTGAATCTTCAATTTGAGCCACATAACTCTCTATATTTGTACTATAGTAAAAAGTTTTTTTTTTTTATTTTTGTATAAGAATAACAAAAATAGCTGATAAGACCATAAAGATAAAAGAAACAACCTGAATGGTTACCAAAAGGTTAAGTAAAATAAATATAATCATAGCCGTTATAGTAAACTGTTGGTTAAGTTTAACAAACTCCCACCCTAAGCGAAAAGTGTTTTTAATAGGTTCAAAAGCAATAGCTTCATCTACAAGTAGTCTATTATTATTTTCGTACATTAATAATCCTCAAAATGTTATAAGTAATGATTATATCATAAAGCTCATTTAGGAGATTCATTTTTTTAAATTATTAATTTTATTTTGACTATATTGTTTAAATATTGTTTTTTATTTTTTTTTATGTTATACTACTTATGGAATAAATAATACGACTAAGGAAAAATAGATGCTAACAAAGAATTTACGCACTATAATGTTAGGAATAGTTGCCATATTCTTAATGTATATCTATTTTTTCTCTTCACAATTAACAAAACAATATAATCAAAAAAACGAGACTATAACCATTAATAGCAATGAAGAAGAAGAAAAGGCATTAAAATATATTAATAAACTACGAAAAGGTACAGGACTTATTCCTTTTTCAAGAAATATAATTTTAGATAAAGCAAGTAGTAACCATGCCTCATATCTTATTGAAAATAGAACCTATGGACACTATGAAGAGGATAACAAAAGTGGTTTTACAGGAAAATTTGCAGGTCAAAGAGTAAAATATGCAGGATATAATACAGAATTAATTATAGAAAATGTATCTTCAAATAATAGAAATTATAAAGAGTCTATTGATGGTCTATTTTCAGCAATATATCACCGTTTAGCCTTCTTAGACTTTCAAGCAGATGAGATAGGTATATCAATAAAGCAAAATAGAAGAGATAAAATAAAAACAGCTTTTGTATATAATATTGGTTCATCATCACTAAATAGACTCTATCAGGAATCAAATAAAACATCAAAAAAAGATTTAAATGAAGCATTAAATAGATATAGAGATTTAAACTCTAAAATAGTAACCTATCCATTTAATAATCAAATAGATGTTCCTCCTGTCTTTTTTAATGAATTACCTGACCCCTTGCCAAATTATGATGTAAGTGGTTTTCCTATTAGTATATCTTTTAATCAAGCTACCTTTAAAGATATAAAACTACTTAAATTTAAACTTTTAGACAAGAGAGGAAATCATATAAAAGATACCATAATATATGATTACAAAACAGACCCAAATAGACGTTTAAACAGATTCTCATTTGTACTCTTTCCTCTAAATAGACTTGAGTGGAATAGCACTTATGTCATTAAATTTTTAGCTATTGTTGATGGTAAAATGATTGAAAAGAAATGGTCATTTAAAACACGAAAATATGAAATACCTCTACATAAAATAGAAGATGAAACTAAAACTATTACGGTAAAAGTTAATGAACCTAATATTTTTTACTTTCCTCCTAAAACAGCAACTGACTTACTACATAATGTACGATACAATTCCAATTTTAATATGAAATTTATTGATAAAAATACACTACAGATAACAGCATTAAAATCATCATATAAAATATATTATCTAAAAATTGGAACACATAAATTAAAGCTAAATATTTTAAGCTAATTGAGATACTCTACCTCATAAATGAGGTGGAGTATCAAATAGATGATTAGTTACTTACCAAATCTAAAGCCAATATCTTTACCCCATTAAAGTCAGACTTACCTGTTCCAAGTTTTGGGATAGAATCTACTTTAAAATATCTACTAGGGATAAAGAGTGGATTTAACCCTATGCCTCTAATCTTATCTTTTAACTCATCTATCTCTCTCTCTCCCTCAAAAAGAAGAACTAAACGTTCCCCTTTTTTATCATCTGGTATGGCTGTTATGGCTACCTCTTCATCTTCTTTTAAAATTTTACCAATTTCACTCTCTACTAGCCCGAGACTTATCATCTCCCCACCAACTTTAGCAAAACGGCTATAACGGTCAACAATAGTTAAGAATCCATCTTCATCTAAATGTCCTTTATCTCCTGTAATGTACCAACGGATACCATCTATCTCTACAATAACATCTTTTGTCTTTTGAGGCTCTCCTATATATCCTTTCATTATCTGCACTCCACCAACTAAAATCATGCCATCTTCTCCTGTTTTTAGAGGCTCAAAACTATTTGGGTCAACAACCATAAATGATGTACCTAAAATAGGTAATCCAACTGTTCCAAATCTATTACCTACTTGAACATGATAGGTATCTGGAACTAAAGCATCATTAATATTACAAGAGATTACAGGAGATGTCTCTGTTGCTCCATAACCCTCTAAGATGGTTTTGTTAAATCTCTCTTGAAATATAGTTCTAATCTCTTTTGGCAATCTCTCTGCACCTGCGATAACCATTCTAAGATTAGCAAACATAAGAGGGTGTATTTTTCTATTTCTTGCATAGAGTCTAAAGAAAGTAGCTGTTGCAAAAAGAAAAGTTGCATTATATTTAGCTGACATCTTAGCAATTCCTAAACCATCGGTGGGGTCAGGATGGCAGACAACAGGAATGCCCTCAATAAGTGGTGTAAGAGTGGTAACAGTTAAACCAAATGAGTGAAAAATAGGAAGTGTGCCAAGCATCACATCACTCTTGTTAGGATTTACTAAGTTTATGAACTGTTTAATATCTCCCATAATATTTTGGTGACTCAACTCAATCCCTTTTGGTTTTCCCTCACTCCCACTAGAAAACAAGATGGCAACCGTATCTAAAGTTGAAACTCTTTTTACATAACAGATAGAGAGAAGAGAGGTAGGCATAAATCTAGCTATTAAAAAGGTTTTAAGCTGTAACTTTTTACCCATTTTAGATTTTAAATCTTCAAGATATATAACCTCAACCCCATCTAAAGCCTCTTGTAAATCAAAACCTTTAGCCTTTAACTTTATCATAAACTGTTTTGAACTAATAACCTGTTTTATGTTGGCAATTTTAAGGGCATATCTAATGCTATCTACTCCACTAGAGTAGTTGATATTTACAACACTCTTTCCAAGAGTAAGAGTTGCCATATTTGCAATGCTTCCTCCTGCACTTGTTGGAACAATTAAACCTACATTCTGATTATCTTTTAGTAAAATCTCCTTAAATGCTCCCCTCATCAAGAGAACAGCTGTGATAAATCTATATCCTGAAAGTTCAACCCCTGTTGAGTCTGCAACAGATAGGTTATTTCCAACTTTTTTAGCTTGAACTATCCAAGCTTTTGGCAATGAGGGAAGACGTGAAACGTAAGATTTCCATGACTCAATAGATAGTTTAAATAGTTCATCTTTAACCTCTTTAGGAGAGGATTTAATATCTAAGGCTTTTCCAAAAGAGACACCTATATCTCTATTGCTCTTCTCTTTTATCTTCTTAGAGGCATGTGAAAATTTCCCCTCCCAAAGACCACGCAGGTAGAAAGGTATAATAATGGCACTCTCTACATCAACTACAGCAAACTCGAATCCTTTTTGAAACTTCCCTAAATGACCATTACGACTTAAGTGTCCCTCTGGAAATAACGCTACTGTTTCTCCTCTATTTAGAGCTTCTCCAACTAGATGCAAGGCTCTCTTTCCTCCACGAGTAGAGATAGGAATTGCTTTAAAAAATTTAAAAATAGGTTTTAAGTACCAAAGATTGTAGTAGTTTCTATCAATCACGAAACGTATCTGATTTGGATATGCAATCTGTAAAAAAGCCCAATCTAAAAATGAGATATGATTCCCTAAAAGTAGGACACCCCTACCCTCCTCTATGTTCTTTAAACCCTTTATGTCAATATCATAAAAGAGTCCAAATGTAATGCGAACTAAAAAGCGAATCATCTCTGGTGCTAGTAGCTTCATACTATATATAAATCCAACTAGTGAGATAATAAAAGCAAGAGTAAACAGATGTGAACTATCTATCCCACCATATGCAAAGAGTGTAGTCATAAATAAAAAAGTAAACATTACTATATTTTGCATAAGATTATTTCCTGCTAAGACTTTTCCAATTACTGATTGTGGGGTAAGAGATTGGATAAGAGTATTTAGAGGGATAATTAAAAGACCTGAAGAGATACCATAGATAAAAAAGATAAAAGCTAAAGAGCTAATAGAGTCAACATAATTAATGGAAAATAGAGTTAATGTTATCCCCAATACTCCAATGGGAACAATACCCATCTCAATATACTCTCTTGAAAATCTTGATACTAAAAGAGAACCAACAATAATCCCAATACCCGATAGAGATAAAATACCATTAGCTATTACTGTATTATCAACACCTAAATCTCTCTTTAGATATGCTCCAAAGATAGCAATAACAAGTTGAGATAATCCCCAAAATATGGAAAGTCCAATAATTGACATCCAAACGGCATCTCTCTTCTTTAAGATAGATATATTCTCTCTTAGCCCAACAGCTTCTGCCTCTCTATCTACTTTAGAGATTTTACTCTCTACTCTTTTTATTAACTCTAAAGATAGTAAAAACTCTATGATTGATGCAAAAATAAGTGCAAATCCTACTGGATATATATATTTTAATATCTCTGATTTATCTTCTACTCCATCAGGTAGCAGTAGTTCAAAAAATATAGAGTAGATAACTGTACCTGCTAAGATAGATATGATTGTCATAGATTGAACAAGAGAGTTTGCAGATATTAACTCACTATTATCTCTACTCATCTCTTTTATTAACCCATATTTAGCAGGGCTATATATTGCAGATTGTCCAGCCAATATAAAAGTCAATCCAAAAGCTACCCAAAACCAACCCATAATATAGGAGATAAGAATCAAAGTAGTAATAATAATAGCAAAAAATGAAGCCACTTTAATAATCTTAGTTTTAGAGTATTTATCACTTAAAAAACCTGCTTTTGAAAATAGAAATATAAAAGGTAATAGAATCAAAGCATTAACAGTTGCAGTTAGAATGATGAGGTCTGAACCATCATAAGATTTTAATATTGTATTTTGTAATACTATCTTATGTCCTAAATCGGTCATAGCATTTAAAAAAATTATAAATATATATGGAGTAAATCCTCCAATTTTAAATAGTTGTCTCACGCCTATCCTTTATTAAAAATGTTAAAAAATATTATACATTAAAAAAACCTTTAGGTCAAACTTTGAACTAAATTTTACAAACATATAAAATCCTATTTCTATGTAGAGATTTAAATCAATAATAATGTTTCTAAAATAAAAAGGTGTAGGTCGGGGTATCCTCACTCCGACAATCTTGATGAATTGTAGCTTTATTTAGCTTGTAGTAGGTGGATTTACCAATCCATTCAACAAATTCCATCTAAATCTATCTATGTCTATTGTGTAGCTTCCAGATACACTTTTAGGTTTTCCACTATTTCCATCCATATCCTCTAGGGTAAGTT
>CAMZNQ010000037.1 GCA_947313765.1 uncultured Sulfurovum sp. | reverse complement strand
AGATAATATAGTAAAGATAGAGAAAAAAGAGGATATCCTAAAGATAGAAAAAAAAGAGAAAAAAAACTTTATAGTAGAGAGGAATATTACAGAAAAGATAGAAAAGAATAGTAATATTCACCAACCTCCTATTATCTATATTAATGGGGATAACCCTCTAGTATTAAAAAAAGGAGAACGTTATGTTGAACAAGGAGCTATTGCTAAAACTAAGGATGGTTCTGTGGTTGAAGTAACTGTTAGTTCTGATATTGATATTTTTAGAGCTGGAGAGTACTCTGTCATATATATGGCAAAAAATAGTAATGGAGACACAACTGTTGATAGAAGAGTAGTTAGAGTTGGTAATGTTGAAGAGTCTCAAAAGAAAAGTAATTACTCTGTATCTAATCGTAATGAATCAGAAATTAACAATAGAGGTAACTCCCATATAGAGGAGGTTGAGGGTGATGATATTGATTTGGAACAGAGAGCATTAGAGATATTGGAATGGGAGAAACAGTTAGCTCAAAGAGAGGAGGAGTTAGAGAGAGGAGGAGGTATTGGTAGAAACTCTAGTTTAAAACCAAACTATCCAGCTCATCCAGGGCTTTAGCTAATTTAACTTTTGACTAAATTTTTCTCGTTCCACGCAAAGCATGTGAACTAGAGAAAAATAAACATAAATTAAAATCATGGATAATGATTCAACTTAGATGTTATTAAATGTGTGTGAGGGTCACACCTACTGATTTTCTCTATTTTTTTAAAAGGTATAGAGATATTAATTTCTTAAATTAATAATAAAAGGGTATTATTCCACATAAAAAAACATACGAGTAAATAGTGACCTATGAATACTTAAAAAATATAAAAAATAACCATACAGCGATACAACTTCTTAATGCTGATAATTTTCCAATGATTGTTGGGTTTTTTCATCATGCATTTAAATCTACACAGACTCAATCTCTCAACGAAACTACTATTCTTAGTAAACTTGATGATTATCTCTATCTTCTAAATCAAGGATATGAGGAGATTAAGTACCCTAAAAAAGCAAAAGAGTATCTTGATGATTTTAGCCATCAGAATAGAGGTTACTTAAGAAAATATTATGGTTATGATAGTGATGAACCTATCTATGAGCTTACGCCTGATGTAGAGAAGCTTTTGGAGTGGAGTGAGGGGTTACAAAAACAGGAGTTTGTGGCTACTGAATCTAAAGTTAAAACCATTATGAATCTTCTAAAAGAGCTAGAGTTTGAGACAAACTTAAGTGATGAGGAGAGGATATCTGTTCTTGAAGCAAAAAAGAGAACCATAGACCAAGAGATAGAATCCATTAAAAGTAGTCAAGATTTACGCTTTGATGAGCGAAAAATCAAAGAACATTTCATGCAGATAGAGAAAAATAGTAGTGAGTTACTCTCCGATTTTAGAGAGATAGAGTATAACTTTAGGCTTTTAAACCATGAAGCTAAAGAGGCAATTGCCAATGCCAACAGTTACAAGGGAGAAGTGCTTGATGAGATTTTTAAGATAGAGGAGTCTATTCGTAATAGTAACCAAGGGGCAAGTTTCTATGCTTTTTGGGATTTTTTAATGGATGTGAATCAGATAGAAGAGTTAGATAGATTGTTGCTAAACTTATATAAAATCCCAATTATAGAGCAGATGGATAGTGAACACAAGATGGAGAATTTGAAATATAATCTCTTAAGTGGAGGAGAGAAATCACACAAGGTGTTGACAAAGCTTATTGAGCAGTTACGCCGTTTTATTGATGATAAGCTTTGGGTAGAAAATCGTCGCATTTTAGAGTTGGCAGTTAGCATAGAGAAGAGTGCAATGGAGATGAAAGATAAACCACCTACTCAAAGAGAGTTTTTCTTGATTGATGGTGTAAAGATAGTGGTTGATTCTATTGCGTCAAAACATCTTTTTATTCCTAGCCAAAAAGAGAACTTTGAGCATGAGATTAAAGAGGATATTGTTGAGTTAGATTTAAGTAAACTATATGAGCAGGTATATGTAGATGAGTCATTACTAAAGCAGAATATTAAAAAGCTTCTTCAACAGAGGTCACAGTTTACTCTTAAAGAGTTATCTCTTATCTATCCTATTAAAAAAGGACTCTCTGAATTGGTTGTATATTTAAAAATTGCTCAAAATATGCAAAATGCCTATATTGAGACAAAGATAGATGAGATTATTATTGAAGATGAAGAGAGAAATAGAAAGAGAGTTATTATGGATAGAGTTGTTTTTGTAGAGAGAGGAGATAAACGTGGAGTTAACTAAGAAATCATCAGTTGTTATTATTAAACTATTTGGAGGAGTTTTATATAAAAATGATAATCCAAAAGAGTGGTTAGAGTTGGAGACCTCTTTTAGCTCTATTAGTGACTATCTTAAAGTATTAGGTGTTGAGGTTATCTTTGATGAGTCAGAGGGGTA
>CAMZNQ010000036.1 GCA_947313765.1 uncultured Sulfurovum sp. | reverse complement strand
TATATTTACTTTTGAGTTCTGCTTCGGTACTAAAAGAGACAGTTTTTCTATGTGCCCAATTCATATAGAGCATAGATATATCAACATATCTACTCATTAACTCTTTTACATTAACCATTAAGTTTAGTGGCTTCTGGGTGTAATCAATATTATAGTCTTCAGGATTATTTACTTTTAGCTTACAAATAGAGTAGTCCTCGTGACTTACACCATAAGTTCCACTTTTTCCTCTTATGTCATTAATCACCCAATCTCCAGAACCTGGATATATACAATTACCTTTTATTTCATTGTCTTCACTAATACTTAAAATTTCACAACCTACATATTCTGGATAAAAATATCCCCAATCCAACATTCTGTTTTCAAATTTATTTTTATAATATTCATCTAAATCTGTTTTAGTATTTTCTATTTTATCGGTCAAAAAAGACTGATTGTTTGCAAGTAGATGCACAATCTCCTCTTCATTCCAGCATAAAAAGCCTAAAATATCTTTAGTAATAACATTTTTATTAGTAATGGCTTTACTATAAATTGACACTTCATAATCATAATTGAAATTAGTAATAATATCTAATGCTTCTCGATGGGTATGTAATAAAATTTTTGTTTTTGCATTTTCACAAATCAGTCTATAAGATGTTTTTGTAATTTCTTTAATATCTACATTACCCTCAACATAGATTAATTCACAATCATAATTTTTTAAAATAAGATTTTCAGCCTTTAGGTTACCTTTTATAATTATGTAGTTATTATTCTCTTTAAAATAGAGAGTACCCTCTACTATCATATCACCTTCAATAATGATTAGTTTTTTATCTATAGAAAATGTATTTTTAAAACTACAGGTATAGTCACCTTTTATGTGCATGGCTTCTTTAGTAACAATACTACTTTTATAAAATCTATTTTTATCTTCAATGCTTGTAAATATATTTTTAAATAATGGATTATCTATAAGTATTTTTTTAAACATTTTATTTTTGTTCAAGTATTCATTTGTGTGTTTTAAGATATATTCACTTGTGTCATTATATAGTTTTGTTTTTGTGGTTTGATATGTTTTTAGCCATGCTTCTCTCTCATCTACATCTTTAAAAAATTGCCAATACAGATGATTTATCGAGTCATCTCTTAAACAAGCATAGTTATTAAAAACTTCAACAACAAGATACCAACTCTCGTTTTTCATAACAAATGTATCTATTTTTTCTTGTTTATTTAACATTTCTAATTTTTTACCTGATAGTATTTCAAATATGGTATCGGTGCTAATAGATTTACTATCTATTTCTAATGGTTTAAATCTTTTTTTTATTTTATTTGCAAAGCTTTTGCGATCATCAGAATATTTCAGCTCTATCCCTTTTGGCTGAAGCGAAGCTTTATTAAAATCTTTTAATCTAAAAGGTTCAGAGTAGCAATACCAATCTTCTTTTGCATCAGCAAGCACAATAAAAGAAACTTGCCAATCAAGAGGGTTTATTTCTGTAG
>CAMZNQ010000035.1 GCA_947313765.1 uncultured Sulfurovum sp. | reverse complement strand
CAATATTAATGGAGTGGAATCTTTTTTTAATTGATATATTTTTTGTAACTATATCTCCTGAACCATTTCCTTTTATATTTACATTTCTACCTCCAATGTGGCTATTTGTAATAGTACTATTGAAGATATAATTTTGAGCATACATAGAAGAGGAACATAAAAGTATAGATAAAAGCACTTTCATTTTAAATCCTTTTTAAAAGATTATATCAAAAGAAAGTGTTTAAGAAGTGTGATTTTTTATTAAAAAAGGAGAATTAAGATAGAGGACAAATCTATATATCCTCTTTTTGATTTATTGAGCTTGGATATCTAATCCGATTGAAGAGTCTTTAACATTACTTTTGTTTACTAAGTTAAGATTTACATTATCATTAGCTTCTACTGTTGAACCATCTGCCTTTACTCTCATGCCAACAGATGAATTTTTAATATCACTCTTATTTACTAAGTTAAGGTTTACGTTTTTGCTTGCTTCTACTGATGAGTCTGCAGCTTTAACTTGCATACCAACTGATGAGTTTTTAATATCACTCTTATTTACTAAGTTAAGGTTTACATTTTTATCTACTTTTACCTCACTATCTGCCATTGCTGAAGTAAGACCTAATACTACTAATCCTGTTGCTAAAATTGTTAATTTTTTCATTTTTTATCCTTATAAGTTTTAAGATAATCATATTATAATAAAAAGAAGTGTTCAAGAAGTGTCATATTTAAAAATATAAAAAAATATTATTTTAATCTTCTTATGATAATATAAACATATGAGATTGAAAAAATTTTTGATACGTTACCTTTCTACTATTATTGTAATATTTCCATTAGTTATTATAATATTTTATGGAGTTACAACTTTAACTATATTGACATATAAACATCAGAAGTATGAAAAAGCTGAACTGCATAGATATGAGATAGAGCTAAAGAAAAAACATCAAGATTTTTTTAAAAAAAATGTTCAGTATATAGACTCATTTATAAACTTTATACTTTTAGATAAAAATATAAATAATGTATTTAATTTAAAAAAGAAGATTATACTATTTATAAATTCCATAAAAAAATAAGATAGTGGTTTTATATTTATATTTCAAAAAGATGGAACTGTTTTGGAGCACCCCTGTGCAAACCGATTAATGGAGTTAGTAAAATCAAAGTTCCAAATAAGTAGCGACAGTAGATATAATATTTTAGATAAACTACTATATTCTGCTAAATATAATCAGTTTATTAGATATAAAGGTACAGATTGCATAAAAAATACTCTTGTTGATAAGATAGCATTTGTTCATCATATTAAAAATAGTGATATATATGTTGTAATTAGTAAAAATCAAAAAGATATATCTCATTCTATAGAAAATAAAAAAAATATTCTTGAAAATAAATTAAATGATGATTTGTCCTATCTTATTAAATTATTGATTTTAGTATCAATTATATCTACAATTATCTCATTAATTTTTTCAAAATTTATTACTATACTTATTAAAGATTATGAGAAAGAGATTAAAGATAGTCATAATATTATGTTTCAACAGTCAAGATTAGCACAGGCTGGAGAACTTTTAAGTATGATTTCTCATCAATGGAGACAACCTATTAGTAAAATCGCGTCAATTACATCTAATATTAGGTTCAAAATGATGTTAGGAGAAGATATAGATAACGCTCAACTAGATAAAAGACTCCAATCTATAGAGGAGCATACAGAGTTTTTATCTGAAACAATAGATGATTTTAAAGAGTTCTATAAACCTAAAAAAGATAAAGAGTCAATATATTTATTACCCCTAATTGAAAAATCTATCTCCTTTTTAGAGAATGATATTAAAAAGAAAAAGATATTTATCATAAAAGAGTTTGATAAAGATATCAAAATATCTATCTATAAAAATGAATTTATGCAAGTTATAATAAATATCATACAAAATGCTATAGATTTTTCTAAGAAAAATAATTTCATTAAAATAAAAACTACCTTAAAAGAAAATGAGTATATAATATATATTAAGGATAATGCAGGAGGAATTAAGCAAGAGAATATAGACAAGATATTTGATGCACACTTCTCTACTAAAAGTAGTAGTCACTCTACCAATTTGGGTTTGGGGCTATATGTCTCAAAAGTGATAATAGATAAACATTTTGGGGGTAAACTAGAGGTTGAAAGTTCTAATGGTAGTAGTACATTTATAATAAGGTTGGTAATATGATAAATAAAAAATATGAGCTACTAAAAAATAAAAATATTCTATATGTAGAAGATGATTTAACAGTTCAAGAGAATATTTTAGATACTTTAAAAAATTTTTTTAACAGTGTTACAATTGCTTCTGATGGAGATGAAGCATATACTCTATATATTGAGAATCAAAATAAAATAGATTTAATAATTACCGATATAAATATGCCAAATACAGATGGAATTACTTTAGTAAAATATATTAGAGAATACAATAAAAAAATACCAATCATTATTATATCTGCATATACAGATACAGATTACCTACTTGACTCTATTGAATTAAATATAGTCAAATATATAACAAAACCATTTACTACTCAAAAAATAATATCTCTTCTTGATAAGCTATTGGATATTTTTAATCTAAGTAGCAAAATTACTATATCTAAAGATATAATATTATCTTGTGAAGAGAATATTTTAATAATAGATAAAGAGAGTATTAAACTTACAAAAAAAGAGAGCATCTTTTTAAAACTTCTATCTGAAAATAGAGTTGTTACATACAGTATGATGTATGATTACATGTGGGATTATGACAAAACACCAAGTTCAGATGCCATTAAATCTTTTATTAGAAAAATAAAAAAGAAATTACCTAAAGGATTTATAAAAAATAAACAGAATGTAGGATATTTTATTGAGGCAGATTAAGCTTTATTTATATTTATAAACCACTTGACTAAGGTTAGTCAAGTGGCAAGTAGTTAAAAACTACTGCTCTAAATAGTCATAATGATATCCATTAGGAGTACAACCCTCTACAGTTTTAGGAATACCTTGTTCATCATAACAAATATCTTCAATATATGCAATAGTTCCAATATCTTTTTTAGAATATGAAAAATATATTCCAGTAGTAG
>CAMZNQ010000034.1 GCA_947313765.1 uncultured Sulfurovum sp. | reverse complement strand
CATCTGCAATTGAGTATGAAGCAGAGTATATTTTACATCAAGCAGATGTAGAGGTTAGAGAGAAAGAGCTTCTTTTAGATAAAAAATTTCAAAATAAAGAGCTAGATATTGCAAAAGAGAAGACTGAACTTGAACTAGAGCGTAAAGCTTTACGTAAAAGAGAGAAAGAGTTATTTAAGAGTAAAAAAAATATAGAGAGAAAAGAGAGTCATTTAGATAAGTTAGAGACTCAAAAGAGAGAAGAGATAGAGTCTCTAATCTTGTTACTTTCTAAAACAGCAGGGTTAACTAAAGATGAGGCTAAAAAAGAGCTTTTATCACAACTGTTAGAGGAGTCTAAACTAGAGATAGCTCTTAGCTTAAGAAAGCAAGAGAAGATAGCCCAAGAGGATTCTAAGAAGAGAGCAAACTACATACTCTCTCAAGCTGTTACACGTTATGCAGGAGAGTTTGCAGGAGAGAGACTTGTTAATATCGTGAATTTACCAAGTGATGAGCATAAGGGGCGTATTATTGGTAAAGAGGGACGAAATATTAAAAGTCTTGAAAATCTTCTAGGGGTTGATATAATCATAGACGAAGCACCTGGTGTTATTATTATTTCAAACTTTAATCTTTATAGACGTGCTATTGCTACTAAGACCATAGAACTATTAATTAAAGACGGAAGAATTCATCCAGGAAGAATTGAACAGGTACATACTAAAGTAAAAAAGAAATTTGAGCAGAAAATTTTAGAAGATGGAGAGAGTATTGTTCTTGAATTAGGACTTTTCCCAATGCATAAAGAGTTAATGAAGTTACTTGGGCGAATGAGATATCGTGCAAGTTATGGACAAAATGCTTTAGCACATACTTTAGAAGTTGCAAAGTTAGCCTCTATCATGGCAGTAGAGATGGGGGGAGATGAAAAACTTGCACTAAGAGCAGGGCTTCTACATGATATTGGTAAAGCATTAACCCAAGAAGAGGCTGGTGGAAATCATGTAGATTTGGGCGTTGAAGTCTGTAGACGTTACAATGAACATCCAACTGTTATTAATGCAATTTATGCTCATCATGGTCATGAAGAGCCAGATAGTGTTGAGTCTGCAGCTGTTTGTGCTGCTGATATATTGAGTGCAACACGCCCAGGGGCTAGACGAGATGCTCTTGAGAGTTTTGTAAAACGTGTTAAAGAGATAGAGAATATTGCTACATCAAAAAAAGGAGTTATTGATGCTTTTGCGATTAATGCAGGTAGAGAGATTCGTGTTTTTGTAGATGCTGGAAAGATTGATGATGCAAATCTCTATTTATTGTCTAAGAGTATTGCAAAAGATATTCAAAAAAAGGTACAATATCCTGGCGAAATCAAGGTTAACGTGATTCGTGAAAAAAGAGAAATCCAATATGCAAGGTAGATAATTTGTTTAAGAATGGCAATAGAATAAAGGCTCATATGAGAATGGAAGAGAGATATGAGGCATTAAGTCTTATTTTTATAGATGATGTTGAGTTGACAAAAGAGGTAACTATGGCAATAGATGAGGTAAAGTTGGAGACAGGAATGACCCCTTTTATTTTTGAAAAGACCTCTAAAGATAGAGCTGATTTACATGGAATTATTATTGAATTTCATGATGATATACATAGAGTAGGTGGAGGTTTTTTTACAAAACTTCTTAACAGATTAGATATTAAAGAGTGTGAGAAAGATATATGAAAAAGATAATATTAACAGTAAGAGCACTATTTGTGCTGTTTTCAGGGTGTAATGCAAAAGATGCTAATGTAACAAGTTCAGATGTAAAAAAAGTTATAACAGCAGATAATAAGAAAGAGACTTTGGTTAAAATAGAGACAAATCAAGGAGATATTGTTCTGAAAATGTTTCCTAAAATAGCTCCTTTAGCTGTTGAAAACTTTGTTACTCATGCAAAAGATGGATATTTTAACGGTTTGATTTTCCACAGAGTTATTAAAGGGTTTATGATTCAAGGTGGAGACCCAACAGGTACAGGTAGAGGTGGAGAGTCTATTTGGAAAAAAGAGTTTGTTAATGAGTATGCTCCAAATGTTGTATTTGATAGACCATTTCTATTGGCTATGGCAAATCATGGGCCAAATACAAATGGTAGTCAATTTTTTATTACAACAAAAGCAACTCCTTTTCTAAATGGTGGATATACTATCTTTGGAGAGGTTGTTTCAGGTCAAGATGTTGTTAGAAAAATTGAAAATACAAAAACAGCAAGAGGAGATAGACCAGTAGTTGAGCAGAAGATGATTAAGGTCACTGTTAATAATTAATGAAGAGATTAGATTTAAATCTATTGCGTCAAGAGCGAATGAAGTGTCTTGATTGGAAAAATATAAAAATATGTTGGGAGGCAATATCTGCTCTTCCCAATATCACTGATAGAGAGTTGAACCTAGGCGATACAATAGAGATAGTCACAAAAGGTTTAACTAAAGATGATGAAGAGTATATATATAATACTGCAAAACTTATACATCCATGGAGAAAAGGACCTTTTCAAATATCTGAAACTTTTATTGATACAGAGTGGAAAAGTAATATAAAATATAATATACTTAGACCACATTTTAATTTAAAAGATAAGATAGTAGGAGATATTGGTTGTAATAATGGTTACTATCTCTTTAGAATGATGGAGGATAATCCTAAAAGATTGATTGGATTTGACCCCTCTGCTATTACTTTTTGCCAATTTAAATTTTTAGACCATTTTATTAAAAGTGATATATGTTATGAACTTTTAGGTGTAGAGCATGTAGAGTTTTATGAACATAAATTTGATACACTTTTCTGTTTAGGTGTTCTATATCATAGAGCAGACCCAATTGGTATGTTAAAATCTCTTTTTAAAGGGTTAAATGATGGAGGAGAGCTTATCTTAGATACATTTATGATTGATGGAGAAGATGATGTCTGTTTGACACCTCGTGACCGTTACTCTAAAATGAGAAATATATACTTTATCCCAACTGTATCTGCTTTGAAAAATTGGTGTTACAGAGCAGGTTTTTATGAGGTCAAAGTGTTAGATATTATTAAAACAGAGCCTTCTGAACAGCGTAAAACAGAATGGATTCACACACAATCTTTAGATGATTTTTTAGATAAAAATGACCAAAATAAAACAGTTGAAGGATATCCTGCACCTAAAAGAGTATATATAAAAGCAAAAAAGTTAAAGAAAATAGACTAAATTGTAAAATTATTTCCAAATAGTTTAAAAATAAGGTATAATTAAAGTAATATAAGTTACTTCAAATTACTTTAATAAAATATAATAAAAAATATTAAGAAAATATTTTATTTGTAAATAAGTGTTATTTTGATATAACTTTTGAACATATTATAAATTAGGATAATAATGAGAATATTAACCATTGGTTTTGATGATGAGTTTATTAAAGAGCTGGAGATTGAGCTTGAAAAATATTTCATTTGTATTGTTGATAATGCAAGAGATTTATATGATGCAACAAATTTTACAGACTTTAGACATTATGAGCTTATCATTATAGTAGATGAAGGAGAACGCTATACCTTAGAAAAGTATAGTAATGAAGTAAAAAAGAAAAAAAGAGAGACTAAGATTATCATCTTAACAAAAGATGAAAAGAATCAAATTCCTCTTTTTGCTTTAGGTGTAGATGATGTATTGGTCAATCATATTGATTCGGTAGAGCTTATTGCTGCTAGGGTTCTATCAAATATGAGAAAACTTTTTGGAACGCAGATAGATATTGGAAAATTAGTGATAGATATTGTACACAAGAAAATAGAGTACGATGACAAGATAGTATCCTTAAATGGTAAAACGTTTGATATTTTAGCATATTTAGCACTTAGAGAAGATAGGGTTTTCTCTAAAGATGAGATTATTAATGCCCTTTGGGAAGAGCCTGAATATGTATCTGACAATACAGTTGAAGTTGCAATTAACCAAATTAGAAAAAGATTAAAAAGTATTTTAGGTTTTCAAGTTATTCATACAGTTCGTAGAAGGGGATATAAATTCTCTTACGAAAAAAACAGTCTCTAGTTTAAAACTAGAGATTTAAAGCTTAATTATTTTTTACATAATTAAGCCACATATCCATTCCTCTTTGCTCCTCTTTTAGAGTTGTACTCATACCATGACCTGGATATAGTGTAAAGTTACCATCAATTTTCATAGCTTTCTCTAAGCTTTTAGCCATCTCCTCTCCTGATGAGAATGGAAAATCCCAACGCCCTATAGATTGTTGAAAAAGAAAATCTCCAGAGAACCATACATCTTCTATCTCAATAATAGAGTTACCAGGAGTATGTCCTGCAAAATGACGATATTGAACTTTTAGACCATCAATATTTAAAAGTTCATCATTATTTACTAAAATATCTGCTCTACTTTTTGGAGGGTTTTGTCCTAAAACACACTTCTCTAGCATAAAAGCATCACTCTTATTAATATAGATAGGTATTTTGAATCTCTCTTTTAATTCTGCGTTTGACCAAACGTGGTCATAGTGACCATGCGTATTTAAAATAGCAATAGGATTTTTTACATTCTCAATTACCCAAGAGGTGGCACTCATTCCAGGGTCAATAATTAAATCTTTATTATCTATAGTCACAATGTAGCAGTTTGTTTGGGTTCTACCCATAGGTTTCATTTTTATTTCCATCTTATTTCAATTTCCTATTTTATTTGGTATAATCTTGTTATGAATATATATAAAGTTTTAGAAGAGGCAATTAAAAGTGATTGCATCGAACAAAAAGAAAAACTAACACAACAATGTTTGGAGTATTGTAGCAAAAATGATTTTATATCTTCCCACGGATTTAATCCTATTCTCTTTAAAGAACCCTCTTACATAAATAGATGTAGAGTTGTAGTTCCAAAAGAGTTGAAAAATAGAAAAGATTTTGATACAAAAGAGGGATTAGCTACATTAGTACATGCAATTGTCCATATAGAGTATTCGGCTATTGATTTAGCTTTAGATGCTGTATATAGATTTCCTAAAATGCCTATTGAGTATAAGATTGATTGGCTAGAGGTAGCAAACGATGAGATTAGACACTATAATATGTTAAATGAACTTTTAATTGACCTAGGATTCTCTTATGGAAGTTTTCCTGTTCACTCTGGACTTTTTGATGCCTCTGTTGATACATCAAAAAACATCTTAGAGCGTATGGCAATTATTCCTCGCTATTATGAGGCTAGTGGATTGGATGTTAATCCTCAAATTATCAAAAAATTAGAAAACAAGCGTAAACTTCCTATGGTTAAAAGATTGATTGATATTTTAAATATCATCTATGATGAAGAGATTGTTCATGTAAAAAAGGGAGATATATGGTTTAAATATCTTTGTGATAAGGACTCTCTGGACTACTCTATCTATTTTAAAATATTAAATAGTTATAATCTCTTAACTAAATATCGTCCACATGTTAACGTTGAGGCTAGACAAAAAGCTGGATTTTCATGCTTAGAGCTAGAAAAATTGGGTAATATTGATTGCAAATAAATATATAATAACAAAAAGTATTAAATTGAATGTTGATTAACATGAAATTTAATGAAAATATAGTATACTAAACATTGGATAAAAATAAATAAAGTGAAATAATATGCAAAATAAAATAGAGTTTTTTAAACCATCAATTTATGATAATACAAAACAATATATAGATGAGGTTCTGACATTTTCTGATAATCAAAAAGTTAAGAAATTAGAGAACTCATTTATAGAATTCATTGGCTGTAAACATGCACTTGCAACTACTAGTGGTACATCTGCACTACATTTAGCTATGTGTGCTTTAAATTTTAAGAGAGGTGATAAGGTTATTTGTAGTATTAATGTTTTTCCCTCAATTCCACAAGCTGTAAGACATTTTGATGCTGAACCAATTTTTGTAGATATTGAAAATAAAAATTTTAATATAGACTTAAATAAATTAGAAGTTTCTTTGAAAAAAAATCAAAGTAAAAAGTTAAAAGCTATTATAATTAACCATATGGCAGGACATATTCTTGACTTAGAAAAGGTTTATGCTTTGGCAAAAGAGTATAAAGTAAAAGTAATTGAAGATGCTTCAAATGCAATGGGTGCTAAATATAAAGATAATTATATTGGAAATACAGGGGCAGATGTTACAATCTTCTCTTTTGCACCACATCTATCAAATTCACTTGTTAATGCAGGTGTGTTAGTTACTAATGATTCTAAAATTCATAAACGTGCAGAGCTTTTAGCTTTTCATGGTATGAAAGGTAAAGTGAGTGATGATTTTGGAAATGTTAACTATATATATGATGTTGTTGACATTGGATGGAAATATGATTTAGGACAACTTGAAGGAGCGTACTGCTTAGCCGACTTTGAATCTTTAGAAGATAAAATAAAAAGAAGACAAGAGATTGCTGCTATTTATAATGAAGCTCTTGCAGGTTTAAATCATGTACGTCTACCAAACTTAAGAGAGGATGATATCGTAAGTCAATATATTGTTGAAGTAGATAAAAATCGTGACTTCTTTGTTAATGAGTTAAAAAAAGAGGGAATGAACATATCTGTACACTATATGCCTCTACATTTAACAGAGTATTATAAACAAAAATACTCAATGAAAGTATTTGATTACTCGGTAGCACTAAGTTGTTTTCAACGTGTAATGTCTCTACCTATATATGACTCATTGACAGAGGAAGAGATTATATCAATCTGCAATGCTGTTAAAAAAGTTGATGCTGCACATATTTAGATGAACGTAGTTCAACCAAGACTCTCTTTTTTTGAGAGACTCTTTTTTAACCCAAAGAGTTTTGATTGGGTTATTATCCTCATTCTCTCTCCCATAAGCATCTTATATGGATTAATAATGTTTATAAGAAGAGTCTTTTCTATTAAAAAAGCCTATTCCATACCAATTATAAGCATAGGTAACCTAACTGTTGGAGGTTCTGGAAAAACCCCTTTTGTAATCTCTTTAGCCTCTTCTTATGATGGAGTATATATTATCTCTCGAGGTTATGGTAGGCAGAGTAGGGGATTGGTTGAAGTTAGTGATAAAGGTCACATATTAACAGATGTTTTTAATTCTGGAGATGAGGCCATGTTAATGGCTAAATCTTTAAAAAAAGCCTCTGTAATTGTTAGTGAAAATCGTAAACTTGCTATTAATTTAGCCATTGATAAAGGTGCAAAAGTTATATTTTTAGATGATGGGTTTAATCGTGTCGATATTAAAAAATTTGAGATACTTCTTTTTCCAAAAAGAGTTAAAAATTATATGACATTTCCTGCTGGAGCATTTCGTGAGTTCTATTTTTCTAAACTTTTTTCAGATTTAAATCTACATGAAGAGATTGATTTTAAAAGAGAAGTCTCTTTTGAAAATGAGAGTGAAAAGATGCTACTTGTAACAGCTATCTCTAATCCTGAACGATTAAAACCATTTTTGCTTGGTAAAAATATTGTAGGAGAGTATCTTTTAGAAGACCATGCCTATTTTAATGAAATTTTTTTAAAAGAAAAAATGTTAGCTTTAGGTGCTACTTCTCTTTTGGTTACCCAAAAAGATGAGGTAAAGATGAAGAACTTTCAGTTACCCCTTTCTGTTATGAAGTTAGAATTACAGATTAAAAATGAGATTTTTGATAAAATTAACTCATATATCGGAGAGTATAAAGTATGAAAGCTAAATTAAATGTTGTAGAGACTCTTTTAGAAGCCTTACCATATATAAAAAAGTTTAGAGATGAGAAGATTGTAATTAAGTATGGTGGTTCAGCTCAAACTTCAGAGGTGCTTAAACAGAAATTTGCACAAGATATTATTCTTCTACATACAGTAGGTATGAAACCTATTATTGTTCATGGTGGAGGAAAGAGTATTACTAATCTTTTAAATGATTTAGGAGTAGATACAAAGTTTATTGATGGGCAGAGAGTAACAACAAAAGAGGTTATGCGTATAGCTGAAATGGTACTCTCTGGAGAGATTAATAAAGAGATTGTATCTCTACTTAACAGTCAAGGTGGCTCAGCTATAGGTCTCTCTGGAAAAGATGCTAATCTTTTAGAAGCTATTCCTAAAGATTTTGAAAATTTTGGATATACAGGCACTATTCAAAATGTAAATCCAAAAGTAGTTTGTAATATTCTTGATGATGGCTTTGTTCCTGTAATTGCACCTATTGCGTCATCTTCCAATATTGGACACCCTGGATTTAATATCAATGCAGATTTGGTTGCTAGTCAAGTAGCAATAGCTTTAAATGCTAGAAAAATAGTGTTTTTAACAGATACAAAAGGTGTTTTAGATAAAGATATGAATCTCCTCTCAACATTAGATATTAACCAAACAGATGCTTTAAAAGAGAATGGTACAATTAGTGGTGGAATGGTTCCTAAAGTTGATGCTTGTGTAGAGGCTCTTCGTGGTGGAGTAAAGAAAGCACACATTATTGATGGAAGGGTAGAACACTCTGTACTATTAGAGGTTTTAACATCTTCAGGCATTGGAACATGTATAGAATTGTAAAATATTGAAGTTTATATAAAATAATTAAATTATATTTTTAATTTTATACTTTTTGTTGCACTTTCTTTTATAATGGAAAGGAACAGTCGATTAACATTCATTGTTAATCGTATTTCATATATACTCTATTTATGAAAGAAAGCATAAAAATATTTTCCCAAGACCTTAAAAATTCATTTAAAGATTTGCTCCCAATTATTATTGTAGTAGCATTTTTTCAGACCTTTATTATTCAATCTGTGCCTGATAATTTAACTTCTATTGTAATTGGTCTTACTATTGTTGCAGTGGGTTTAGCTCTTTTTATTCGTGGACTTGAACTAGGTATTTTTCCTATTGGAGAAAATCTTGCCATTGATTTTGCAAAAAAAGGTTCAACGTTTTGGCTTTTACTATTTGCGTTTACCATTGGATTTGCAACTACAGTTGCCGAACCTGCCTTAATTGCTATTGCAGATAAAGCTTCTGTTATATCAGGAGGGCTTATTGATGCCTTTTGGTTAAGAATGACGGTTGCTTTCTCTGTTGGTTCTGCCATTACACTTGGAACACTTCGTATTCTTCTTGGGCATCCAATTCAGTATTATATTATTTCAGGATACATTCTTGTAGTCTTGATAACTTTTTTTGCACCAAAAGAGATTATAGGTTTAGCTTACGACAGTGGAGGGGTTACAACTTCAACGGTAACAGTTCCCTTAGTTTTGCTACGTTGGGTATTGTAAGAAATACTCTACAAGCTTGATATTTTATGGATTATTTTTTTAGATATACTCTCTATCGAGTCTGTAGCATCTATCAATAAGTATGGAATATCAAGTCTCTCTAAACTCTCTTTCATATGTGTTTGAACAGAGATTAGATATTCTAATCCCCTCAACTCTATCCCATCAAGTCTCTTTTGAGAAGTTCTCTCTCTTAATGTCTCTATATCTATTATAAAAAGCAGAATCAAATCAGGAAAACTATCTTCTAGTGCAAAACTATTTAGCTCTAGTAGATATTTAAAATCAAAATCTCCATTAGCCAAAGCATATCCCATGCCAGAAAGAAAACCTCTATCTGAAATAATAAGCTTATCTCTGTTTGGTTTGATGATTTGAGCATAATGTTCGGCTCTATCTGCTAAAAAAAGCAGTAGTTCAGCTCGTTTTGAGTGGAGAGAGTCTTCCAATAGAATCTCTCTAGCTTTTTTTCCAAACTCTGTTCCCCCTGGCTCTTTTGTGACAATCGCATCATCAAACTTTTGAGCCATAAGTTCAATCTGTGTACTCTTTCCACAAGTATCAATCCCTTCAAATAAGATATACATCTATAAACCCTTTTTAGTTAGATTTTTTTGAATATCTGAAAGTATACAGTGGGGAACAAGATGTTCAATCTTACCATTAAAAGGTAGAAGAGAGCGAACAATAGAGGAGCTAATAAAGGCATACTCTAAACTTGGCATTAGAAAAATTGTCTCAAGCTCTTTTTTTAATGATGAGTTAGCATATCCCATTTGGAACTCATACTCAAAATCACTAACGGCACGGATCCCTCTAATTACAGTATTGGCTTCTAATTCATCCGATAGATCAACCAATAGAGATGAAAAACCAATAACTTTTACATTTGCTAATGATTGAATAGGCTTTTTTGCCATCTCTATACGCTCTTCTATTGTAAACATTGGATTTTTCTTTGGATTGTCTGCAACAGCTACAATGATTTCATCAAACATAGTTGATGCACGGGTTATGATATCTACATGACCGTTAGTAATGGGGTCAAAAGTTCCAGGATAAATTGCTCTTCTCATACTACTTCCATCTCTCATATAAATTGTTCTCTATTCCTAAAATATCATACCACTTACCAATAATAAATCGTTCCATCTCTTCAATAGTTCCAGAGTCAGAGTAGTATCCCAGAATAGGAGGTGCAATAATAACATTTAATTTTGCCAATTTCTCCATATTTTCTAGTGCAATTGCAGAAAAGGGCATCTCTCTAGGAGCAAGTAGAAGTTTTTTTTGCTCTTTTAATGCTACAGAAGCAACACGTGTAACTAAATTGTCTGCAATTCCACAAGATATTTTTGCTAAAGTGTTCATACTACAAGGAATAATCGCAGTTGCATCAACTTGAAAAGAGCCTGATGCTATGGATGCACCTATGTTTTTATTGCTATGTAGTGTTATCTTCTTCTCTTCAAATGCCTCTACTACCTTAGCATGTTTAGATACAACTAAATGGAGTTCAATATCTTCAGGTAGATACTCTATAAATTTTTTTGCTAGGCTTGTTCCTGATGCACCCGTTATGGCTAGGATTAGTTTCATATTTTTCCTATTTTTATCAAATTGTAGCGAGGCTAAAGCCATCCTTTCCTTATATTTGATTCTTATGTTTAGAATCTTCATG
The DNA here is from genome assembly GCA_947313765.1 of uncultured Sulfurovum sp. GTDB lineage: Bacteria > Campylobacterota > Campylobacteria > Campylobacterales > Sulfurovaceae > UBA1140. Next base: position 3,108 of record CAMZNQ010000034.1, on the reverse strand, counting down.
CTTATAGCAGAATTATTTGATTAAAAATATATTGAAAAGTTTTAGTTGAGAGTAAAAATAAGAAGTTAAAAATGTGAGTACTCATATGAACCGTCTGTTGAAGACAATTTTATAAAAAATGTGGTACCACAGGTCGGATTCGAACCGACACGCCCTAAGGCAGAAGATTTTGAGTCTACCAAGTCTACCAGTTCCATCACTGTGGCACATTCCAAATTAAATTGGAATGCAATTATACAGTGATATACTTAAAATAATTTTAATTTAGGCTACGGAATCTTTTAAAGATTTACCAACTTTAAATTTAACAGCATTTCTCTCTGGTATTTGTACTTTTTCACCAGTTAATGGAACTCTTGCTTCTCTTGCTGCTCTCTTAACTGTTGAGAACGAACCAAAACCAATAAAACTAACTGTTTTTTTAGCTTTTAAAGCCTCTGTAATTGTCTCTAATATTGCGTTAAGTGCTTCATTTGTATCTTTTTTAGATAACCCTGATTTCTCTGCTACTGCATCAATGAATTCTGCTTTTTTCATTAAATAATCCTTTGTAATAATTAAGTTGTTATCAATTCTACAATTTTTTTTTTAAAAAAACAAGAAATTAATTGAAATAGTGTTAAAAACAGACTAATATAACGATATTTTGGGAGTTTATTTAAAAAATGCTATAATTTTCCAAATTTTTTAGGAGTTTTAGTGCATATACTTATTATCATATTTTTTACTTTGTTCCTATATGGTGCTTTCTCAACAATATTTCATTCCAATGAAATGGTAGGACAAATAGGTCAAATATATGGAGAGACAAATATAATGTTGTTTGGTCACTTAGCTTATATTGATTTATTACTACTTATTTATCCTTTATCTCAACTATATAAGAATAAAAATCTATTAAAAGATATAGAATTTTATGTTGGTTGGATAATTCTATTTATATCTATGATTATTTTACAAAGTTTAGTTGTAGATAGATATGATTGTGGAACAATTGGATTGGCACTTTATCAATTTCTATATCTATATATAGGAAAAGCAGGATTATGGCTTACATGGTTACTCTCTATGAGTGTTGGTTTGATATTAGTTTTTGATGATATGCCTGATTTTGATGGTTTATTTAGAAAAATAATTAAATATAAAGATTATAGTAAAGATTATATTTGGGAAAGGATATCTCCTCTTTTATCAAATATTGATAATCCTTTTTTCGATAAGAGAAGTACAGAGAATATGACAACTATTGTTGCACAGAGAAGAGTAAGGAAAAAAGTAGAACCTACTAATAGAGTTAATCTAAAAAAATCTAGGAAAATAGAGCATAAGAGAAAAGATTTATCTAATAGTGAAGATGAGATAACTATGTTAGAAGATAGACCGATTGAAGATATTGTAAATATTAAGATAATAGATAAGAGTAAATCCAAAAATAAACTTAAAAATAAACCTAAGCCTATAAAAAAAGATACTCCAATAGTTGTAAATAGAGTTGAAAAGAAAAAAATTGTTAAAAAAGATAAAATTAAAAAATCTGTTAAAATCAGAGATGAGATAAAAGAGAATCGTAAACTTATGGATAAGATAGAAAAGGGTAGTCTAGAAGAGCCTGAAGATTTTATCTTACCATCTGTAGAGTTTCTAGCTAAAGCACCAGATAAAAAGATAAAGATAGATGAGGTGGAGATTGATAGAAAAGTTCATGAACTGTTAGATAAACTGTCTCAGTTTAAAATCTCTGGAGAGGTTATGGATATATATTCAGGTCCATTGGTTACAACTTTTGAATTTAAACCAGCACCAAATGTAAAAGTATCTAAAATATTAAATCTACAAGATGATTTAGCAATGGCACTTCAAGCAGAGACAATTCGTATTCAAGCACCTATTCCAGGAAGAAATGTTATTGGTATAGAGATTCCAAATGACCGTTTTGATACAATCTATCTTCGTGATATTTTAGAGAGTAAAATATTTACTACTTCAAAATCTCCATTGACTATTGCAATGGGTAAAGATATTGTTGGAAATGCTTTTGTGACTGATTTAAAAAAGTTACCACATCTACTTATTGCAGGAACAACAGGTTCAGGTAAATCTGTAGGAGTTAATGCAATGATTCTATCACTTCTATATCGAAATGACCCAGATAGTCTAAAACTTATGTTGATAGACCCTAAGATGTTAGAGTTATCTATATATAATGATATTCCTCATCTACTTACACCTGTGATTACAGATGCTTCAAAAGCTATCGCTGCACTATCTAACATGGTGGGAGAGATGGAGAGGCGTTACAAGTTGATGGCATCAACAAAAACAAAAAATATTGATACATATAATAGGAAAATGAAAAAATTGGGTAAAGATACTATACCTTTTATTGTTGTTGTTATTGATGAGTTGGCCGATTTGATGATGACTGGAGGAAAAGAGGTTGAGTACTCTATTGCTAGACTTGCTCAAATGGCAAGAGCTTCAGGGATTCATCTAATTGTAGCAACACAGAGACCAAGTGTAGATGTTGTAACAGGTTTGATTAAAGCAAATTTACCATCAAGATTATCATATAGGGTAGGGCAAAGAATTGACTCTAAAGTAATTTTAGATGCTTTAGGTGCAGATAGTCTTTTAGGACGAGGAGATGCTCTCTTTACACCTCCTGGAACAAATGGTTTGGTTAGAATACATGCTCCTTGGAATTCAGAAGATGAGGTGGAAGATATTGTTGAGTTTCTAAAAGAACAGAGAGCCCCTGATTATGATGAACGATATTTAGTCCCTGAAGAGGGAACTTCTGCTGTTGGAGTTGGAGTTGTTGGTGACTTGGATGAGTTATATGAACAAGCTAAAGAGATTATTTTAACAGAGCAAAAAACATCTATCTCCTATTTACAACGAAAGTTACAGATAGGTTATAATCGTTCTGCAAATATTATTGAGCAGTTACAAGATATGGGTATTTTGTCTCCCCCAAATAATAAAGGTCAAAGAGATATTATCATTTAATAAAATAGGAGAGTTTAGTATGAGAGAAGAGAAGTTATCACAGGTTAAAACGGCTGGTTTTGTTATTAAACCAGATGCCCCTGAAATTCGTCCTATTTA
>CAMZNQ010000033.1 GCA_947313765.1 uncultured Sulfurovum sp. | reverse complement strand
TATATCAAACTACAAGGAAATAAACGACAAATATATGAAAATATTATTAAAAATTCTCTATCTGTAACTCAAGTAAAATTAGATACAAATCTAATTAAAGTAAAATTCCAAGATAATATCTCAAAACGTGCAAATCAATATCTTGATGCGTTAGTTGAAGCCTATATTAATAGAAGTATCTTCCAAAAAAATAGTATCAATAGTAAAATTTTAGATTTCTTAGAAGAGCGTCTTACCATCACAAAAAAGAAGTTAGAGAAATCTGAAAATGAATTAGAAGAGTATCAATCTCACAATAAAACAATTGACCCTTCTGCTAACTCTAGAAACTCTTATGAAAAATTGAGTAATATTGAGCTGGAATTATCTGAAATTGAGTTAAAAGAGAAACTAATTTCAAATCTTCTTGTATTTATAAAACATAATCGTAATCTTGACTCTCTTGCACCTACTCTATTGGAATTTAATGCACAATCTACACTAAAACTTATCACTGATATTCAAGATTTACAAGTAAAAGCAGAGGAGCTAAGCTTAGAGTTTACAGATAAATACCCACCTCTTATCAAATTACATAGACGAATAAATAGGATTAGAAAAAGTATTGTTTTAAATGTTAAAAATTTCAAACGTAAATTAGATGTTAAACATAAAACTCTTTTAAAACAGAAGAGAAAATATGAAAAAATATTAACAGCACTACCTAAAAAAGAGAAAAACTATGTTAATTTTAAAAGAAATTATGAAGTTAATTCTAAGATATACACATACCTTTTAGAAAAAAAATCAGAGAATGAGTTAGTTAAAGTTGCAACGCTATCTGATTATGAAGCTGTAGATAAAGCATTCTCTTCAGGTAATCCAATTAAGCCTAAACGAATGATGCTTTTAATTATTTCATCTATTGCAGGATTAGTATTAGGCGTTTTTTTAGCATTTATTCGCTCTTCTCTTAAAAAGAAAATCAATAAAAAACAAGATATAGAAGAGAGATTAAAAATACCATTTTATGGAGAGATACCTCTATATGATATGAAAAAAGATATACCTAAAGGAGTAGAGGATGCCTATAAAAAATTAGCAATAAATCTACAATTCTCAAAAAAGCATAATGAGGGAAATATAATTCTTATTACCTCGTCCATGAGAGGAGAGGGAAAAACAACAACACTTATTAATCTAAGTGCTATTTTCTTTAAAGATGTAAAATTAAAGACAATTATTGTAGATTTAAATATGATTGAACCCTCTTTACATAGATATGTTGATATGGAATTACCATACTCTGGCATGAGTACATATCTAAGCAATAGAGATAACTTAGGCAATATACGTTTTTCTACATCCATAGATTGTAACCTAGATATTATTACTGCAGGGCCTATTCCACCAGATCCAGTTGAGTTAATAAACTCTGATAACATGGAAGAGTTTTTTAATAATCTAAAAAGAGAGTATGATTATATTCTTGTAGATACACCATCTTTTGAAGAGATGCCAGAGGTATTAAACCTTGTAAAATATGTAGATAGAACATTAGTTGTTATAAGAGAAAATTTAACAACTAAAAGTTCTTTAGAGAATATAGAGAATTCTATTAGACAAAATAGATTTAAAAATATAGGTTTAGTATTTCAGCTATCTGTTAAAATGTCTAAAGATGATTTAGAGTCTGCAATAAAACGTCTTGAAAATTTTGAAATTTCAGAACCTAAAGAGATTAAAACTAATAAACCTAAACTATTGACGTAACTCTCTTATCATTTTCATCCATCCCTTCTTTAAGGGGTGCTTTTGATTTGGAATTAGCCAATCTTGGTCTTGACAATAATATAGTACATATTTATCGCTATATTTCAATGCTTTTTTAAGAGTCTCTTCTATATCTTTTAGTGTTGATTTATCTCTTGTATCAAACTCTTTATAGTTACTCTCCTGCCCTTTATTAAATACCATAAACCCTATATCTACATCTTTTCCCCAAGAGTCTCTATCCTCTTTTGGTACAATCCATTGGTAGCTAGAGTCCAATCTATTTGCACTATCTGTTGCAATATCATATTTTCTCCACTGATATGCCTGTTTAAAATGTTTATCTTTCCTATATCTATAACTCTCTCCCATATCATGAAGAGTAGCGAATGGAGTTAACCCCTCTTTTAATCCTACAAAGATAGCACCTTTATACTCATGCTCTCTTGGAAGTCCAACATCTGTTACAATAATATTTAGTTTGTTTGAATTTACATGTGCAAATGAAGCCCCATTGTATACTAAAAGTGTTAAATTTGGATACTCTTTTATCATGCTCTGCATGATGTATTTAAAACGGCTTGTTACCTTTTTCATATGCTCTTTAAAGTTATATTTAGGATTTCTATATCCTCTTTCATCTACCCAAGATGGTTCGCTACCTCTTATCTCCCACTCTTTAGACTCTTGAGTTATCTCATATTTAGATGGAAATTTAAAATTATTCATCTTATGTGCATTATCATTATATGGTTCATCATCAAATACAATGCCTTTGAAGCCTAAATCATGTGCTACTTTGGCTACAGTGGCAAAATTTTTAGAGACCTGTTCCCAAGCATTATCATTCCAAAAATCAGCAGGGAAATCAATATTTATTTGAAGAAAATTATCTTTATTAGGATAGAGTCCTTTAACCCCTTTAAGTTCATTAAATAGTGTTTGATACTCTAGTTTTACCCCTCTTTGCATTGTAATATTTGTAAAGCTGTTACCAACAATTACAAAACCAGAAAAAGGGAGTCTATTTATAGCTTTATAATTTTTTACAAAATTATTAGCCATCATAGGTTTCCACCCATTACCCTCTGCTAAAATAAGATACTTATCTTCTGCAATAAGTGAGGATAATCCCATAGATATTAATAGTGTAAATAGTTTTAAGTTTTTCATAAAATATAACCTTTCTTAAGTATCTTATCGTAACAAACTAAAATACTATTTAACGTGAAAAAAAATTGATTTAAATCAAGAATCATCCTATAAATTATGTTAAGATTTCTTTGTTTATAAATAATGTAAGGAAAAAATATGAAAAAATATATTGTTGTTTTAGAGGCTGAAGGTGGGTCAGATAAGTGGATTGATGGACATAGACGGGATACTATGCCTATTGTTAATGCAATAAAAGAGAAAGGTTATGGGGCAGAGGTTCTGTTTTTTAGAGACTCTTGGTCAAATGAGATATTTGACTATGTGCTAGATAAAGCAGATGCTGTAATTGTAAGAATCAATCCAGGTAATCTTCCAAATGGAGAGGGTAAACTATTTGAGATGTTAAGACAACTTCATGATAGCGATGTGATTATATTGACTCATCCAAATACTATGATGCGTTTTGGAGCTAAAGATGCTTTAGCTAAGTTAGCAGATACAGATTTAGTTACAGATGATACCTATGCTTATTATGATTATGATGAATTTAAAAAGACATTTCCAAAAAGTATCTCTTATGGTACAAGAGTACTTAAACAGAACCGTGGTTCTACAGGAGATGGAATATGGAGAGTAGAGGTAGTTGATACAAAAATTGGAAAATATGAAGCAGGAGATACTCTTCCATTAGATACCGTCATAAAATGTACAGAGGCTGTAGATAATCATGTTGAGTATACCTCTCTTGGAAAGTTTGTTAAGTTCTGTAAACAATATATTGAGGGAGATAATGGTATGCTTGTAGATATGAGATTTATGCCTCGTATTGTAGAGGGAGAGATTCGTATATTGATGGTATCAGATAAACCAATCTTTGTAGTTCATAAAAAACCTGTTCAAGAGAAAGATGCTTTCTCAGCAACTATTGCATCAGGAGCAACATATACATACTACAAACCAGAAGAGTTTCCAGAGTTAGTAGATAAATTTGTAAGCTCTATTCCTATGATTTCTGATAAATTAGGAAAGATTAAAAATACTCCTCTAATTTGGACTGGAGATTTCATGTTAGATACAGATGAGAATGGAGATGATACCTATGTATTAGGAGAGATGAACTGCTCTTGTGTTGGTTTCTTTAGCCATTTAGATATGGGGATTCAAGAGATGGTTGCAGATGAGGTAATCAGAAGAGTAGAATCAAAAGTATAAATTAGTATCAAATAGGAGTCTAAAACTCCTATTTAGTTTTTTATGTTATAATTTTGTTTAAAATTATTAATAAAGGAATTCATTGATACTATATATACATGGATTTAGAAGCACAATCGAGTCACACAAAGCAAAAATTCTCAAAAAACACTACAAAGAGAATATTATTATCCCAGACTATTCAATCATCCCGCAACAAGCAATAAAAGAGCTAGAAAAGATAATTGAAAATCAAAATATTAAAGGTATTATTGCAAGTTCTTTAGGTGGATTTTACGCAACATATCTTTCTGAAAAATATAACTTGAAAACTGTACTCATTAACCCATCAGTAAAACCATACCTAACATTAAAAAAATATATTGGAGAGAATGAGAAGTATAATGGAACACCTTTTGATTGGACAATGGAACATATAGAGATGTTATCTAATCTAAAAATGGAAAAAATAACTTTAGAAAATTATTATATATTTTTACAACAGGGAGATGAGGTATTAGATTACCGTAAGGCAGAAGAGAGATACAGAGGTGCAAAACTTTTTATTGAGAGTGGTGGAAACCATAGATTTCAAAATTTTGAGAGGTTTTTTGATGATGTTTCTCTATTGTTGCTAAATAATAATTAATAAATATAATTTATATTATGATTAAGAGAAGAAATTTTATAAAAACATTGTGTACTCTACCAACCATCACTGCTTTACCTATGGTAGCAGTGGAGTAGAAGTTAAATTCCTTCCATTACTTTTGCCTTAAAGGTAATAAGTCTATCCTCTGAAAACTTAAATTTTATCTCAATGGGTCGACAACAAACCTCACAATCTTCGATATAATCGCTCTCTTCTTCATAAGTGTCTAAAATCATTGAGATTCTCTCCCAACAGTACGGGCAAGTAAAAAAATGCTCCATTAACTCTCCTTCTTTTTAAATAAATTCTCAATCCAATTAGTTACTTTGCAACCATCATAGCAAGTTCCACTTCTCATGGCTTTTGTTTTTCTAATATTGTTTACTAGCATAAGCAAAAATCCTAAAGCAATAATAAGCTGAACAGACCCTGTTAGCCAATTTTGAGCCACAAGATTTTGGATAGATAATCCAATCATGACAATCGTTATAATAAGGCACATGAAAAATCCTTTTTAAAAGAGTATAGCTAATTTTTTTATATTTTTAATTTATGCTAAAATCTGTTTTTTAATACTTATGTTGTACTATTTCAAAAAATAATATTTAGGATTTATCGTGCAAAAAGCAGAACTATTATCTCCAGCAGGAAATTTAGAAAAGTTAAAAATTGCATTAGCCTATGGAGCTGATGCAGTTTATGGAAGTACAAGTACTTTTTCTTTACGTATTCGTTCAGGAAAAGAGTTTGATATGGACTCTTATGCCAAGGGGATAGAGTATGCTCATGCAAGAGGTAAAAAAGTATATACAACTGTAAACTCTTTCCCTTTTAACTCTCAACTTAAACTCTATGAGAACCATATTTCTAAAATGGCAGAGCTAAAACCAGATGCTCTTATTGTATCAAGCCCTGGGGTTGTGGCAATGGCACGAAAAATTGCACCTCAAATTCCTATTCATCTATCAACCCAAGCTAATGTTATGAATGTATTAGATGCACAAGTATATTACGATATGGGTGTAGAGAGAATTATTGTAGCTCGTGAAATATCTCTAAAAGATTGTGAAGCCATCAAAAAAGTATTACCAGATTTAGAGTTAGAGATTTTTGTTCATGGCTCTATGTGTTTTGCATATAGTGGACGATGTTTAGTCTCTGCTTTACAGACAGGAAGAGTTCCAAACCGTGGAAGTTGTGCAAATGATTGTCGTTTTCCTTATGAAATTTATGCACACAGTCCAGAGTCTAATACCACTTTTAGACTTGACGAAGAGGAGGGAGTAGGTACTTATATCATGAATGCTAAAGATATGAATATGGCTTCTCATGTAGATGAGATTTTAAAGTCAGGAGTGATTGATTCTCTTAAAATAGAGGGAAGAACAAAATCCCCATACTATGCAGGAGTTGTTACAAAAGCCTATAGACATGCCATAGATGATTACTATGCAGGAGATTTTAATGCTTCAAGATACCAAAAAGAGTTACATACCACTCAAAACAGAGGTTTTTCAGATGCCTATTTGGTAAGTAAACCATTTGAGCGTAACAATACTCAATCACACACTTTTACCATTCAAGATGGAACACATCAAGTAGCAGGATTAGTCAGTGAAGATGGTAAGAGTTGGAGATGTAAAGATAAAACCTGCATAGGAGACAGAATAGAGATTGTTCTACCTGTTGGTGTTACTATTGAAGAGATGGAAAATAGTGAGTGTAAAATAGTAAAAGAGCATGGTTCTTTCTTTATTGAGTTTAAAAAGATAGTCTCTACCACAGGAAAAGAGTTTAATTGTATCCATAGTGGAGATTTAAATAGTATTATACTCCCAATAGAGCTACCACCATACACCATTTTAAGAAGAGGAATTGTTGAGTCTAAGGTAAGTAAGGGATTGGTTTAAATACAATTAGTAATGGAGACATTTAATAAAATTATAGAGTTTATTCTAAAAGCTGTTAGAGCCATTGCAGATTTCTTCTCATGGATATTTGGTTAAACCATGTTAAATCGAAAAGAGGCTATGATTTCGGCAATAATTTTTTGGAGTAGTAAATGAAATTTGTATCAATTGTAATGGGTTCTAAAAGCGACTATGCTATCATGAGTGAGTGTGCAGAGACACTAAAAAAGTTTGGTGTACCGTATGAGCTTATCATCTCTTCGGCACATAGAAGCCCAGAGAGAACAAAAACATACATTCAAGAGGCAGAAGCTAAAGGGGCGCAAGTCTTCATTGCAGCAGCAGGAATGGCAGCTCATTTAGCAGGTGCGTTAGCAGCGAGTACGACTAAGCCTATTTTAGGTGTTCCAATGGAGTCTGGACCTCTTAATGGTGAAGATGCACTTTTAAGTACGGTTATGATGCCAGCAGGAATGCCTGTTGGAACATTATCAATCGGTAAAGCAGGAGCTGTAAATTCAGCCTACTTAGCCATTCAGATTATGGCTCTACAAGATGATGAGTTAAAAGTAAAACTTCAAGAAGATAGAATTAGCAAAGCAAAAAAGGTCGAGTTAGATTCTAGTACTGTTG
>CAMZNQ010000032.1 GCA_947313765.1 uncultured Sulfurovum sp. | reverse complement strand
GAGTTATTTGTCGGACTTTTAGCTATTTTCACTCTGTTTAGAATGGAGGATTGGAATCAAAGATTTTATCTAATCGGTTTGATTGTGGTTCTAGTTGGTTACGGTTTGATTGTGGGTGCATACTCGGACAAAGCTGATAGTGATTGGTGTTAATATGAAAAGCATATTATCCTTTGGTTTAGGTTTTAGCTTATTTCTTGTTTTATTAAGCTTTTTCCATTAAGCTAAGAGAGATTCTTTTCTCTCTTTATTTCCTACTACTTTTTTTATCAATTCCCTTTTTTATCAATTTCTTTTTTTTGTTAAGCTTTTATTTATAAGTATTATCTTATACTACACCTACAACAAAATAAACACTAAGGATAGACAATGAGAAAAACACAAAAACAACCAACACAGCCAATATTTTCTAATAAAGAAGATATTGTAAGTATTCAATTGGTAGAGGCTTTAATTTCGATTCATGCACACGATGGACTAATTAGAGTAAAAGACACAGCAGATGTTTTATTAAATGAAGAAAGAGAAGCATTAATAAGCTTCTCACAAAAAGAAGACATTAAAGATACGGATTTACTAGAAGTTGTAAGAATTAGTAATAAAGAGATTGAAGTACTTGTTAAAAGAATAACTAAAGTTGGAGTAACGAGTAGAAAAATAACCGTAAAAACGGATATCTTAAATATTATTCCAAAATTGGGGGTAAAAGCCATAGTAGAACATGTAAGTTTTAATGAGTATAAGGAAATTATCCCAGAGTGTTCTAAGAGAGCGTGGGGTTTTTTCACTGAATTTGACAAATGGTATAGTGAGATTTCTCTTGAACAGCAAAAAGCTTTTATTGAACTCTCGAAGAAAAAACTCTTAGCAGGGGTTAGCCATAGAGATTAAACCTTTTTAGAGTCCTCTTAAACGAGGGTTCAGAAAAGTTTTTAATAATCTATCTTATTTTTTTTGATACCATATAGAAAAACAAAAAAAGGTATTAAGAAAAATGATTTTAAAACTCTATTGGGAATTCCTACAGAAACTTTACGATAAAGAAGCGAAAGAGAAGAAAGAGATTCTTGTTTCTCCTACACCATCTTCTACTACACCATCTTCTACTACACCATCTTCTACAAAAGAAAGATTAAAAATCAATAATCTTGTTAAAGAGATTATAAAAAAAGATTCTTATGATGATGATGATATTGAAGTGTTAAAAAAATACACTGGTTTCGGTGGGCTGAACATGGGCGATAAGGATGAATATTTTACGCCTAAAGCATTAGTTGAAGCGATTACTTCAATAGTTCCTATAAAAAGTGGAGATACGATTCTCGACCCTTGTACAGGTGGGGGTATATTTCCACTTGTTGCAAAAGAGACAGTCGATGATGTCAAAATAAAAGCAATAGAGCCAAATCCACTAAGTGCAAAGGTTGCTAGTGCCATTTTAAATGTTGAGGTGGAATCAAAAACGTTTGAAGAGGTTGAAATAAAATCAAAAGTAGACCACGTGATAACAAATGTTCCCTTTGGAATACGAGGTAATAAGGAAGTTGCTTTATATCCTCAATTTGACCATATAAAGCGACTAGAAACATTTATCATTATTAAAAGTCTTATGAGCCTTAAACCATTGGGAATGGGCGTATTTATAACCAATTCTCGCCTTATGGATGGGAAGTGTAAACATACCCAGCAAATCCTATCATTAGGGGAGGTTTTGGGGGCAGTCAGATTGCCAAATGCTATTTTCGCAGATGCAGGGGCAGATGTCATAACG
>CAMZNQ010000031.1 GCA_947313765.1 uncultured Sulfurovum sp. | reverse complement strand
CTTCTATTAATCTGCCTTTCTCTGTAGTTGAGAATGCTAGTAAAAAAAAGATGGATATGATTTTTAAAATTTTTGGCATGAAGATTAAAGAGGATGGTTCTTGGGACTTTTCAAATGCAAAAGAGTTAGTAATCTTTGATAATGGTGTTTGGTGTGCCCAAGCTTCACATTTTCTTCCTAGTATGTTGAAAAATGGCTACCCTACAGAGAAGATACTCTATTATAGAGAGGGACTTCAAGGTTGGAAATTGGTAGGATTAACAACTTTGGTACATAAAGAGATAGTTAAAAACTAATATGCACTATAATCTTTAATTATATAAAATAGATTATCTTTTTTAGGAATAAACCAATATTTAACCTCTACCTCTTTAGATAAATTCATTAAAAGAGGAGGGGTATAGCTTATTATGGGATAGTCAATCCCACCTGTAAATAGTTGATTACAGCGTAAGATTCTTAATCCACTCTGGATAAAAGCTTTATCAGCTCTATTTAGTTCAAATTGCCATCTAGCATACTCTGAACATGTTGGGTAGTATCTACAAGATGCAGGTAGAAGACGAGATATATATTGATATGCTCCTAGTGGAGCTAGATAGAATTTTTTATATCTATTCATAGTAGACCTCTCCATTGTGAATTGTGTATGATTTTGACATATTGATAGAGTGATATATGGTTGTTCCATACTTTTTATTATAGTATTGAAGTAGTATCTTTTGAAGAGTGGGTTCAATAGATGGAGTTAGCCAACCATTATTAGATATAACTATCATATTTTCAGGTCTACCCTCATATAGCTTCTCTGATGTAGCTTCAAAGCAGATTGCATTTCTATACCTACTTTGACCTATTGTATAATCTGTAAAATTTTTAGCTCCCACATAATCTAATGCTCCATCAAAAAAGATTTTATTTATCCATCTCCCCATCCATTTAGGTAGTGGATTTTGCTCTCCAAAAGGGACAAGTACTACTTTGTCTGCTACCATATACTCTCCATCTTTAAATATATAGGCAGAATTTTTTGGAAGGTTTTCATTTTGAAAAATCCCACCAACAACAATTGTTATCTTTTTAGAGTAGTTTTTTAGAGCATCAATTAGATTTGTTTCAATATTAAGATATAGTGCAAATACAGATTCTGGAAAGACTATAATCTCTTTTTTCTCTTTAATAGCTTTTTGAATATTGATAAAAACTTCATTGATATGTTTTTGTTTAAACTCTGGAACCCATTTCTCTTCAACAGGTGTAAATGTAGTAATAAGTTTAATCTTTTCATTTAGATTAGACTCTTTTTTAAAGTGTGAAGCATATGGATATGCACCTAAAATAAGGAGTAGAAATAGTACTTTCTTATTGTAAATAGCCAAATTAAAAGAGAAAATCACTAAAGCAAATTGCCATTTTTCTATGCCTATATAGCTGTTGGTAAACATAAGTTCTGGTTTAAACCAATCAAACCCAAGAGGATGAATATAGGAAAATAAAAGTAAAAGTAGAGCTTTCCCTATAAGATTATGAATTTTTAGATGTTTTTCTAGTAAATAAACAAGAGAAATTGTTAAGTAAAAAACAGAAGCATAGATAGATGCAACTCCTACAATAACAATAGGGATAGCCCATGGCATTTGGTAATGAATAAAGCTAACACCCATCCACCAAAACCATAAAAGAGCAATAAAAAATCCACTCCAAACCCACTCTTTTTTATCTGATATTAACCAAAGATATATTGCTAATAGACCAAGAGTAGTATTAAGTAGTGGGTTAATGAAGCCCATCCAATCAAGATAGATTGAAGCAGAACTTAAAAAAGCAATGAAAAAGCCCACTATTATAATGTTAATGGTAAAATATTGGCTTATTTTTATAACTACACGCAAAGGATTCCTTATGGAAGCAGCAGGACAATTTCTACCACTTATTTTTTTATTCGGTATTTTCTACTTTTTAATCATTAGACCTCAACAAAAACAGCAAAAAGAGCATACAGATATGTTAGAATCACTTAAAAAAGGTGATAAAGTCTTAACAACTGGTGGTCTCTATGCAGAGATAGTAAAAGTTGAAGAGGATTTTATCAAAATAAAACTGAACGATACATCAATTGTAAAATTAGATAAAGCTTTTGTTAACAGAAAGGTAGATGCATAAAGAGATGGGAAAACTAAATTATAGAGTTGTTCTTTTCGCTTTTGCATTTCTCTTTGGAGTAGTATTTTCTATTCCATCATTAACGCAGAGTGAAGAGGGCAAAAAAATTACTTTAGGGCTTGACCTTCAAGGTGGACTCCATATGTTACTATCTGTAAAGACAGAGGTGGCACTAGAGTCAAAGATGAAATCTATTGGAACTTCAATTAAATATTTTTTAGATAAAGAGGATATTGTCGTTGATAATTTAAAGATAGATAATGGAAAAGTTGTTTTTGAACTACTTGACCCCTCTGATAAACCTAAAATAGAGGCTATGCTAAAAGATGAATTTAAAGATATAACCATTAAAAACAGTGGTTTGACCTATGAGATGTCTCTCTCTGCTAAACTCGCTAAAGAGACAGAACAACATGCCATTGACCAAGCTGTAGATACGATTAGAAATCGTCTAAATATGTTTGGTCTAGCTGAACCAACAGTTGCAAAACAGGGTTCAGATAGAATCTTAGTAGAAGTCCCTGGAATAAAGAGCCAAGAGGATGAAGATAGAATTAAATCTCTTATTGCTAAATCTGCACATCTTCAGATGATGGCAGTAGATGAAGATAGAGCTAACCGTGTCTACTCCATGACAGAAGCAGAGGCAGAGCAGTTTGGAGATATTATCTTAGATGATATTGCTAATGATGGACGTAAATATCTTCTATACTCAATTCCAATTCTTGATGGTTCAATGTTAACAGATGCAAGGGTTGGATACCAAAAGAAAGGTATTAGACCACTTATTAACTTCTCTCTAAATGGACAAGGAGCTAAGATATTTGCAGACTTTACAGAGAAATCTGTTGGAAAACGAATGGCTGTTGTTCTTGATGGAAAAGTATATACTGCTCCAAATATTGTTCAGAGAATTGGTGGAGGACAGGTACAGATTACGGGAGCATTTACACCACAAGAGGCTCATGATATTGCTATTGCTCTTCGTTCAGGTGCGTTACTAGCTCCTGTTCAAGTTGAGAGTCAAAGAAGTATTGGACCTAGTCTTGGAGCTGATAATATTAAATCTAGTCTTATTGCTCTAATTGTTGGTTTCTTATCTGTTGTTGTCTTCATGGTAGTCTATTATGGTATGGCTGGGGTTGTTGCAAACATAGCACTGGTTGCAAACCTATTTTTGATTCTTGCTATTATGTCACTATTTCAAGCAACACTAACCCTACCTGGTATGGCAGGTATTGTATTGACCGTTGGTATGGCTGTTGATGCAAATGTTATTATTACAGAGCGTATTAGAGAACTTCTACACTCTGGTGCTTCCTTAACCAAAGCAATAGAACAAGGGTACAATAATGCCTTTACAGCCATTTGGGATGCAAACATAACAACACTTATTGCTGCTGTTGTACTTTTTGCTTACGGAACAGGCCCAATTAAAGGTTTCTCTTTAACGATAAGCATCGGTATCTTAGCCTCAATGCTAACAGCTATTGTGGGTACACATGGTATCTATCAGTGGATTTTGCCTAAAATTGATAAAAATAGATTAAATCACTGGTTTGGAATTAAAAAAGAGGAGGCTAAATAGATGGAAGTCTTTAAACACAATCAACCCATCATAGGGTTTATGTCAAATGCTAAAAAGTTTGCTATATTATCCATTACATTAGTCATTATCTCTTTGGGACTTCTTGCTACAAAGGGGTTAAATTATGGTATTGACTTTGCAGGTGGAACTATTATTCAAATTAAATATGATGGTACAGCACCCATAGATGAAGTGAGAAAGATTGTATCTTCTCATAAAAACTATAAAGGTGCAACTGTTACCTCATTTGGTAGTGATTCTGAAATAGTCATTAGAACTAAACAGGCATCAAAATCTGTAAAGGGTGGAGCAAAAGTTGAGATAACAGATATGTTATCAGAGACAGGTAGATTCAAAATAAGACGTATAGATTTGGTTGGACCATCTGTTGGAGAGGAGCTTAAAGAGAAAGGTCTAATGGCTATGTTCCTCTCAATCATAGGTATTCTATTCTATATCTCATTTAGATTTGAGTGGCGTTTTGCTATGGCATCTATAATTGCATTGATTCATGATGTTACAATTGCAATGGGTATGTTGGCTCTATTCCAAGTAGAGGTAAACCTACCAATTTTAGCAGCTATCTTAACCATTCTAGGATATTCTCTAAACGATACAGTTATTGTTTTTGACCGTATTAGAGAGGGGGTTCGGACTATTAAATCTCCAGATATGGGGGATATTATTGATGAGTCTGTTACAAGAACACTATCTCGTACTACTTTGACATCTCTAACAACATTCTTTGTTGTCTTGACTCTATATCTATTGGGTGGAGAGATTATCTCTGGATTCTC
>CAMZNQ010000030.1 GCA_947313765.1 uncultured Sulfurovum sp. | reverse complement strand
TTAAGTGGGATTTATTAAATAGTAAGGATTTTGGAATTCCTCAAAGCAGGAAGAGAATCTTTATCGTAGGGTTTAAGAGAGAAGAAGATTTTAAAGATTTTAGATTCCCTATGAGGAAAGAGCTTAAGACAACTATTAACGATTACTTAGTGCCAGAGAACAGTGTAGACCCAAAGATGATACTTACTCCTCAACAAATTAAAGCCACTATGAATAGTACCTATAGTGTCACTAGAGATAAATTTTATTTGAGTGATGGAATCATTGGAACATTGAATGCTAGAGATTATAAAGACCCAAAATGTGTAATAATTAACAGTGTTAGTGGCAAAAGAAAGGGTGGAGAAGAAGATGAAATAAGAAAGCTAACCCCAAGAGAATATTTACGATTACAGGGGTTTAGTGATGGTTTTAAACAAGTTGTATCAAATTCACAAATGTATAAGCAAGTGGGAAATAGTATGACAATACACCTAATGCAATATCTTTTTACGGAAGTGTCAAAAGCGACAAAGGGGTTTAAGAAAGATGGATAAAACACTTATAGAGGTAGGGATTCCCTATCTCGGAAGCAAAAGAAAATTAGCAGGAAAAATAATCAAGGCAATAATAGAGATTGCCCCTAAAACTAAATATTTTTATGACCTCTTCGGTGGTGGTGGTGCTATGAGTTTCCAAGCACTCCAAGAAGAGCAAATAGAAGTGGTTCACTACAACGAAATTAACAGTGGTGTAGTGGCTCTACTGGAAGATATCCAAAAAAACGGAGTTACTGAAAAATATTTTAGATGGGTAGATAGAAAAACCTTTTTTGAGAACAAAGATAAAGATTGTTGGATAGGAGGATTTTGTAAGACAATTTGGAGTTTCGGAAATGCTCAAAGATACTATTTGTACGGAAAAGAGCGTGAAATAATTAAAAAGGAAGCCCATGAATACATCCTTAATAGGTGCAACAATGCAAAAAAAGAACTTGAAAAGAGGTTTAATATCCAAATAGAGAGAAAAGAAAATAACCTCTTTAGCAGTTTTGAAGAATATGACCCAGAGACAGAAAGAAAGAGACTACAAAAGTTAGTACCAAATAGGCTACTAGAACTCGAGCATCTCCAAAGAGTGAACCAGTTAAAAAAGATAGCCACGTTAGAGCAGTTGGAGTTGTTGAAAATATCTAATTTCAGCTATGAAAAAGTTGAAATAAACACACCCCCAGAAGAAACCATAATTTACCTTGACCCACCTTATGACCAAAAAGAAAAGTACCAAGATACAATTAGCAGGGATGAACTAAT
>CAMZNQ010000029.1 GCA_947313765.1 uncultured Sulfurovum sp. | reverse complement strand
GATGGATACTTTTTTGCGTCAGGAGCGAGAGAGGCGTTAGAGGGGTTACATGCTGATAATCCACGAGTGTTTGGCGTTTGGGATTATGGGGTTATCTTCTTTACGACACTATTTGCAAAAATTACCCCATTTTCACTAGAGACTGTTATCCTCTATATGCCAGCAGTCATCTCTTCACTCGTTGTCATTCCGATGATACTTATAGCAAGACTTTACAAACAGACCATGTGGGGATTTTTTGCAGCACTTTTAGGGAGTATCACATGGAGTTACTATAACCGTACCATGACAGGTTATTACGATACCGATATGTTCTCTGCTATGGCACCTATGTTTATCCTCTACTTTCTAATAAAAAGTACGGTTGATTTAAATTTAAGAACAGCACTCTATGCTGGGATTGCCATTATTATCTATCCATTTTTGTATGACCAAGGTCAAGCGATAGTTTATGCAATTGGGATTATCTATGGGGCTTATATGCTATTTTTTCATAGAGAAGATAAGCTTACCTACCAATCACTTATCTTGATTTTTATCTCACTTATGCCAATAGGATTGAGTAAACCATCAACCTATGTAGTCCATATTGCTATTTTGGTGGGACTCTACATATTCTTAAAAAAAGATACTTTAGAAAAAAACAAACTTATAATAGCTTCAGCTATAGCATTTCTATTATTTCTGATATTTGGTGATGTCTTTATGCTTATCTGGAATAAAGTGGTTAGCTATACCGTAAAAGGAACAGAAGAGGGGGCATTACACTTTTACGCAGTCAACCAAACAGTAAGAGAGGCAGGTAGTATTCCCTTTGAGACCTTTGCCAATAGAACTTCAGGTTCTGTTTCAGGTGTTGTTATTGCACTTGTGGGATATTTGGTTCTACTCTTTAAACGACTCGTATTTATCTTGGCACTACCTCTTATTGGTATTGGTATATTCTCTTTGTGGGGTGGACTTAGATTTACAGTATATGCTGTTCCTGTAGCTGCCATGAGTGCAGTTTATCTCTTTTTTGTTATCTCTGAACAGCTAAAAGACAATAGAGCAAAATATCTTTTTATCACGTTAGCAACAGCAGGAATGATATACCCCAACATAATCCACATCTTAGGCTACAAAGTTCCAACAGTACTAAACAAAGCAGAGGTTGAAGATTTAACTAAACTATATAAGTTAGCCTCTCCTAAAGACTATACACTTACTTGGTGGGATTATGGTTATCCTATTTGGTTCTACTCAGATACCTCTACTCTTATTGATGGTGGAAAGCACAATAATGACAACTTTATTATCTCTAAAATACTCTTCTCTACCTCGCCTCAACAGGTAGCAAATTTAAGTCGTTTGGCAGTTGAGACCTATGTCGATAGCAACTACTCTATTGTGGCTAATAAAATCTTTGAAGGTAAAAACCCAAATACGCTTTTACGAGAGATGAAGAGAGAAGATTTTAAACTACCTGCTAAAACAAGAGAGGTCTTTTTGTATATGCCAATGAGAATGATGAGAATCTTTCCAACCGTTGGTGTATTTGGAAATTTAAATCTAAAGACAGGTAAACGTTTAAGAGATATTAAGTTCTATCCTACAAGAGTGGCACAACAGCAGGGTGGTATGGTTATGTTCCAAAATGGCATACTCTTTGATACCTCAAAAGGTATCTTAAAAATTGGTAAAAAAACTGTTAAAGTCTATAAGTTTGACCAAGCTACATTAGGAGCAAATAGTATGACTCAGCTGAATTCAGCACTAATGCACCTAGATGGAGAGATGGTTGTTGTATGGTTAAAGAGCTATGGTCAAATAATTGTGATGGATAAAGATACCTATAACTCTGCTTATGTTCAGATGTTTATGTTGGGTAAATATGACAAAGAGCTGTTTGAGTTAGTGGTAAGTTCGCCTTATAGTAAAATCTATCGAGTTAAAAAGTAGTCTTATGAGCTTTTTGGGGAGAGTTTATAAACGATTATTTGATATAGTTTTAGCTTTGGTAGGTATATTATTTACACTACCTATTATGGTAGTAGCTTTTATTATCGCCTCCTTTGAGACCAAAAGTTTTGGGCTATTTATCCAAAAAAGAGTAGGTAAAGATGGCAAACTTTTTAATGTTTTTAAGATAAAAACCATGAGAGCTTTAAAGGGTGTAGATACAACCGTAACAACAGCGAATGATATGAGAATTACCAAGAGTGGAAAGTTTTTTAGAGATACCAAGATAGATGAACTCCCTCAACTCTTTAATGTACTGTTTGGAACCATGAGTTTTGTAGGTCCTAGACCAGATGTAGAGGGTTATGCCGATAGACTGGAGGGGGAGGATAGGGTTATCTTAACCATTCGACCAGGTATTACTGGTCCTGCCTCTTTAAAGTATCGAAATGAAGAGGAGATTTTAGCCAAACAGGAGAACCCTAAAGAGTATAATGACAACGTCATTTGGGTCGATAAAGTGAAGATAAATAGAGCCTATATTGAGAATTGGTCATTTAAAAAAGATATGGAATATATCTTTAAAACAGTTGTAAGGTAAGTAATGGAACGACTATTTCTAAGCCCACCTCACATGAGTGGCAAAGAGCAAGAGTACATAGCAGAGGTGTTTGAGAGTAACTATATTGCACCATTAGGAGCATTTGTCAATAGATTTGAGCAGAGCATTAAAACCTATACAGGTGCTTCTCATGCCTTAGCTCTCTCTTCTGCTACAGCTGGGCTTCATTTGGCGTTAAGAGTTTTAGGTATTGGTAAAGGCGATAGGGTATTAGCCTCTACTTTTACCTTTATTGGTTCAGTGAATGCCATACTCTATCAAGGTGCAGAGCCTATTTTTATTGATAGTGATGAGAGTTGGAACTTGTCCCCTAAGTTGTTAAAAAAAGCTATTGAAGAGGCAGAGGTAAAACCAAAGGCGTTAATCTTAACTCATCTCTATGGTCAACTCTCTAAAATAGAGGAGATAGTGGCTATCTGTAGAGAGCATAATATCTATCTTATTGAAGATAGTGCCGAGTCGTTAGGGGCAAGTTATGACAATAAGCAGAGTGGAACATTTGGAGATTTGGGTGTTTTTTCTTTCAATGGCAATAAAATCTTAACCACCTCTGGTGGGGGAGTGCTTGTTAGTGAGAATGAAGCGTGGATAGAGAAGGCAAAGTTCCTCTCAACCCAAGCAAAAGAGCCATTTTTGCACTATGAGCATAAAG
>CAMZNQ010000028.1 GCA_947313765.1 uncultured Sulfurovum sp. | reverse complement strand
CGTAACCTAATCGTGTCAAATGTAATATTGATGGTATTTTTACTCTAGTATCTTCATTATGTTTCATCTCTTCATATTCCTTTTTCTTTCTCTTAGGAATATTCTAACATAAAAACCCGTAGGTCGGGGTATCCTCACCCCGACATAAACTTGTTTGACAAAAAGGTTTGTATGATTTAAAAATTTATATGATATTCAAACTTAAATTGTCGGGGTAAGATACCCCGACCTACAGTAACCCCTCATCTGAAAAGCTATAGAAGCCATCTTTTGCCAATCTTACATGGTCAAGAAGCTCAATCCCTACTAACTTTGAGACCTCTTCAAGCCTTTGTGTTACAGCAATGTCTGCTCTACTTACACTTAGCGTTCCACTTGGGTGGTTGTGGGCGACAATTATTCCTGCTGCTCTATCGGCAATGGCATCGGCAAACACCTCTCTTGGGTGGACTAGACTCTGATTTAACGTGCCAATAAAAACTGTTCGTGTGTTGATAATATGGGAAGCCCCATCAAGGGTAATAGACAAAAAATACTCTTGTTGTTTGGTAGAGAATGGTTTCAACTCATCGTAAACATCTTGGGCAGAGGTTATCTTTTTGTTTGTTTGAGAGGTATAACGCTTGGCAAGTTCTAAAGCAGAGATAATCTGTGAAGCCTTCGCCACCCCTAAACCATGAATTTGAAGAAGCTTTTCAAGAGACAGTGACTCAAAAGAGTTGTCCATCATCGCGACTATCTCTCGTGAGAGCTTCCGAACATCTTTACCTTTTATCCCTGAACCAATTAGTACCGAGAGGAGCTCATCATTTTTAAGAGCTTCAACCCCTTTTTTAACGAGCTTCTCTCTTGGTTTGTCATCTTTGTGTAGTTCTTTTATTGTTTTCATATTAACAGTATAAAACAATTTTCAAAAATAACCTAGCAATATGTCAAATTGTCATATAATACTTAAAATAAAAATTAAAGAGAAAATATGGACAATTCAAACAACCCCCTACACGGTATAAAATTAAAAGATATAGTAGAAGAATTAGTAGAACATTACGGATGGGAAGAGCTAGGAAGAAAAGTAAGAATCAACTGTTTTAACAACAATCCACACATCAAAGCCTCTCTCAAATTTCTAAGAAACGTTGACCATGAGTGGGCTAGAATTAAAGTGGAGAATCTCTATATTGATACTTTTAAGAAGTAACTTATTTAACTTCTAATAGCTTTTGGACAGACTAGATAGCCATTTTTCATCATTCGACAACCTATCTCATACATCTCTTTTTTAATAGGTTTTTGAACCTTAATGGAAGAAGTTTGTGCTTTACTTGAAGCACACCCACAACATAGTAAACCTAATATTACAATAAGAATCCCTTTTATCATAATTAACCTTAATAAATAATTTAATTGGTCTTTTTTTTGAGTTGAAAGCCAGTCTAGGAAAAAACTAAACGGATTTTAGTCCTACAATGTGTAAGGACTGTGAAAAAAGGCATTTTTTAAAGAATAATTAAAAAAATAACTAAAATAGAATTTTTGGGTAAATATGAAACAATAAAAAAGAATATATAATATTTAAATATTTAATAGAAATATACAACCCATAAAAAAGAGTTATATCGTAACAGTTAATATATATTCTCCCTCTCTAACCATTTTTACACTATTTTTTTCAATAGTAATATCTTTTTTACAATTAAATACAATCGGTGTAATAATATTTTTACCCTCTCTTTTAATATACTCCAAATCAGCAGAGATAATTGGTTTTCCGACAGAAACACTCTGCCCCTCCTCAACTAAACGTTTAAAACCCTCTCCTTTTAACGCTACAGTGTCTAAACCAATATGTACTAAAACCTCTAATCCATTTTTTGAAATAATTGAATAGGCATGATTTGTAGAAAATATTTTTGAGACTACACCTGCAATAGGTGCAACAAAAGTATTGCTTAAGGGAATAATAGCTACCCCATCTCCTGCCATCTTCTCTGCAAATACTTGGTCAGGAACCTCTGATAGTTCCACAATATTCCCATCAACTGGGGCTACAATCTTCTCTTTTTTAGCTTTAAAAAATCCAAACATCTCTACTCTCCTTTTTCTTTATTTAACCAACTAGATAGAAAATCAATCTGCTCTTGCGTTCTAACACTACTTGTTCCACCCTCTGAAATTCGTGCATTCATCGAGGCTCTGTTGTCCAACAATACCACAACACCTTCTGTAATTCTATCATCAACTGCTTTTAAATCTTCAAAAGAGAGTTCTGAAATATCCACCCCTTTCTCTTCTGCTACGTTAACAACATTTCCTGTAATATGATAAGCATCACGGAAAGGAATACCTACTTCTTTAACAAGGTAATCAGCCAAATCCGTTGCCGATAAATGTCCTATCATACATGCTTTTTCCATCTGCTCAACATTAACCGTCATCTCACCTATCATCTCATTTAGGACTTCCAATGAGAGTAAGGCAGTTTTCACCGAATCAAAAACGCCCTCTTTATCCTCTTGCATATCTTTGTTGTAAGCAAGTGGCAGACCTTTCATAACCGTTAAAAGAGCGACTAAATTACCATTGACTCTACCTGTTTTTCCACGTAAAAGTTCTGGAATATCTGGATTCTTCTTTTGAGGCATAATAGAACTACCCGTTGCATGTTTATCGCTAAGTTGAACAAATTTAAACTCACTCGCCGACCATAAAATAAGCTCTTCACTCAAACGGCTCATGTGCATCATCATAGTAGAGATATTAAACAAAATCTCCAAGGCAAAGTCACGGTCACTAACTGTATCTAAACAGTTCAGAGTAGGAGCTTTAAATCCAAGTTTTTCAGCTGTCGTTTTACGATTAATAGGGTGTGGTGTTCCTGCCAATGCTGCACAACCAATAGGCGAGTAGTTATTACGTTCATATGAAGAGATAAATCGTTCATAATCACGCTTGAACATCGACGCATACGCCATCATGTGAAAACCAAAGTTAATGGGTTGTGCATGTTGTAAATGGGTCATGCCAGGAAGAAGTGTGTTGGTGTTTTCAGAAGCCACTTTAATGAGTGTAGCAATATTTTCTAGCAGTAAATTGGCTATTTTTTGGGTATTCTTTTGCACAAAAAGTCTAAAGTCCAAAGCGACTTGGTCATTACGAGAACGAGCTGTATGCAGACGTTTACCTGCATTACCAATCTTAGAAGTTAAACGCCCCTCAATTGCCATGTGAATATCTTCATCATCACCATCAAGTAAAAACTCTCCAGCCTCAACTTCTTCATAAATCTCTACCAAACCCTGCTCTATTTGAGCGTAATCCTCTTTTGAAATAATCCCCTGCTCTGCTAACATATAAGCATGCGCACGTGACCCCTCAATATCTTCTCTATAGAGAACTTTATCGAATGGAAGTGAGTTGTTTAACTCTTGTAGAAGTTTGGAACTAGAGGTTGATATTCTAGCAGATGCTATCTTTTTTGACATAAAAATATCCTATTTTTAAAATAAGGATATTGTATCAAATTCTAATATTAATATTACTAAAATAGAAATATTTACTTAGAAGAGCTATCTTTGTTTTCTAATTTTTTATTATCTGTTTTAGTAGATTTTAAATCAGTAGAAGTTTTAGTATCTTTTTTAGTAGATTTTAAATCACTAGAAGTTTTAACCTCTTTTTTAGTAGCTTTTGAATTCGTAGAAGTTTTAGTCTCTTTTTTAACCTCTTTAGTATCTTTAGCTACACTCTTCTTTTTAGAAGATTTCTTAGTAGAACTCTTTTTTCCACCACACTTAAGTGTCTTCTCATTTTTCTTTACTTTTTCAATTAGCTTTTTACCAAAACCTTTAATGTTAATCAAATCATCAGCACTCTTTAGCTTATTTGATTTTCTATATTTGATAATGGCATCAGCCTTTTTATCTCCAATACCCTTAATACACATTAGCTCATCTTTTGAAGCACTCTGAAGATTAATAGCCGAGAATAAAAATGACGCACTAACTACCATAAAAAATAAAATTTTTTTCATGTAATTCCTTTAAATTAAAGTTTTATTTCAGATTTAAAATCTAAAAAAGAATTATAGCTTAATAGAAGTGTAAAAACTGTGTAAAGATAACAGATATAATAGAAATGAAAAAGATGAGTAAAAAAGTAAATTCAAAGAGGCAACGACCTACATTCCCAACTCAGACAGAGTAAGTATTATCGGCGATGGGAGGCTTGACTTCCAGGTTCGGAATGGAGCTGGGTATTACCCTCCCTCTAAGCCCACCTCTAAGAAAAGTAAAAACGGAGTTTTTCTTTTCAATGAATAATGAAAAGAGAAAAATGAAAAATTCATTTATCTATTCGTTCTTAATTTTCTTAGCTTTTTGTAAGCTTTGAATTTCTTATGAGTAGTATGTTAAAACATAACATAGTTAAGAGTCTAATTTCATGTTGATTAATTAACTGTTGCACTTAATAAGGTAGTGACCTTAGAAGTAAAAAACAGACGTTCT
>CAMZNQ010000027.1 GCA_947313765.1 uncultured Sulfurovum sp. | reverse complement strand
CATAGTGGTGGGGATTGATGCCATTGATGGTATGGTGGCTGTTGAAGGTTGGGCAGAGACTTCTGACATGAAAGCGACCGATTTAGCCAAAGAGTTCGCCTCTTGTGGTGTTGAGGCGATTATCTGTACCGATGTTGGTCGAGATGGGATGATGACAGGGGTCAATATTGAATTTACCAAAGCAATTCAAGAGGCTTCAGGTTTAGAGACCATTGCGAGTGGTGGGCTTAAAGATATGACCGATATTCATGGCTTAATAGAGGCTGGAATAGATGGAACAATTGTTGGTAAAGCCTTTTATGAAGGGACGCTTGATTTAGAAGAGGCGTTTGAGGTGGCAAGTGAAAAATAGATATTATGAATTGACAATAACTGTTGAAAATGAAAATTTTGTAGAGTTTTTAGCTGACTTTGTTGCCAATATTTCAGGTGAGGGTTTAGAGATTGGACACAATACCATTATTGTTCGTTCAGAGAATAGTTTAGATAATTTAGAAGATAATATTAACTCACTTATTGGAACATTGGGAACTGATATTAAGATTTCATTCAAAAAAGAGGAGAGAGAAAATAAAGATTGGATAGCTACGTATCAAAACTCTATAGAACCAATTGAAGTAGGAAAATTTTATATCTATCCAAGTTGGTATGAAGCTAAAAAAGGTAAGATTATTATTAAAATAGACCCTGCATTAGCATTTGGTTCAGGACATCATGCTACTACATTTTCATGTTTAGATGCTATTGGGGATTATGTTAAAGAGAACGATAGAGTGTTAGATGTAGGTTGTGGTTCAGGGATTTTAGGTTTAGCATCTACTAAACTTGGAGCAAAAGTTGACCTATGTGACACTGACCCCATTTCAGTTGACTCTTGTGAAGATAATTTTGCTTTAAATGAATCTGAATATGAAGAGCTTTGGGAGGGTTCAGCAAATCAAGCAAAAGGACAATATGATGTTGTTATTGCAAATATCATTGCAGATGTATTGAAATTTATAGTACATGATTTAAATAGAGTAATAAAACAAGATGGAATCTTAATACTTTCGGGGATTTTAGATAAAAAAGAGCTACAAGTAAGAGAGGTCTACTCAAATCTGAAGCTATTAGAGAGAAAAGAGAGAGATGAGTGGGTAACACTTGTCTATAGAAAATCATAAAAATAGGAAATAGAAAATATATATGAATAATCAAAATAGTAATCAAAATAACAACAACAATAATAATAACAACAACAATAATAATTTTTTTAATGATAACCCATTTCTTGCATTTGGAATCTTTGCATTTGTTGTCATTATTCTTATAAAGCTTTTTACAAATGAAGAGTCCATAAACAATATTATGGGCAATAATCAGATTACAAAAACTGAACATGTAAAGTACTCTGATATAAAAAAGTATATAAAAGAGAGTAAAGTAAAGTCTGTAAAGATTACATCTTCTTCTATTGAAGCAATAAGTAATAATGGAGACCTAAGATATGTAGCCCAAAATGTTCCTGCATTTGATGAGAAGTTAATTCCTATGTTAGAGGATAATAATATTACTTATGAGGGTCGTGTAGGAGAGCCATTTATTCAGACACTAATCTCTAGTCTACTCCCAATTTTAATCTTTTTTGCCATTTGGATGTTTTTGGCTAAGAAGATGTCAAAAGGAATGGGTGGAATTTTAGGTGCTGGAAAGTCTGACAAGATGATAAATATGGAGACTCCAGATGTTAAGTTTGATGATGTTCAAGGGGTACAAGAGGCAAAAGATGAAGTTGTTGAGATTGTTGATTTCCTTAGATATCCAGAACGATACATTGAACTTGGTGCAAAAATTCCAAAAGGTCTACTACTTGTAGGACCTCCAGGTACAGGAAAGACACTTTTAGCAAAAGCTGTTGCAGGAGAAGCAGGTGTTCCATTCTTCTCTGTTAGTGGTTCAAGCTTCATAGAGATGTTTGTAGGTGTTGGTGCAAGTCGTGTTCGTGATTTGTTTGAACAAGCTAAAAAAGTAGCTCCATCTATTATTTTTATTGATGAGATTGATGCAATTGGAAAAAGCCGTGCATCAGGTGGTCAAATGGGTGGAAATGATGAACGTGAACAGACTCTAAACCAACTACTAGCAGAGATGGATGGTTTTGGTACAGATACTCCAGTCATTGTTTTAGCAGCTACAAACCGACCAGAAACTCTTGATGCAGCACTGCTTAGAGCAGGGCGTTTTGATAGACAAGTATTAGTAGACAAACCAGACTTTGCAGGTCGTTTAGCAATCCTAGAGGTTCATTCCAAAGATGTTAAACTTGATGAGTCTATTGACATGGAAGTAGTTGCAAAACAGACAGCAGGAATGGCAGGTGCAGATTTAGCAAATATCATTAATGAGGCAGCACTTTTAGCAGGTAGACGTAACAAAAAAACAATTACACAAGATGAACTATTGGAAGCAATAGAGAGAGCTTTTGTAGGACTTGAAAGAAAAAATAGAAAAGTTTCTGATATTGAGAAACGAATTGTAGCTTACCATGAGAGTGGACATGCTTTAATGGCAGAGTTAACCAAAGGCTCAACTAGAGTTACAAAAGTATCCATTATCCCTAGAGGTTTAGGTGCATTAGGGTACACACTACATCTACCAGATGATGAAGATAGATTTTTAAAGCGTAAATATGAGCTTATGGCAGAGATTGATGTCCTTCTTGGTGGACGAGGTGCTGAAGAGGTATTTTTAGGTGAGATTAGTACAGGTGCAGGAAATGACCTTGACCGAGCAACAGCAATATTAAAAGATATGATTTCTGTATATGGAATGAGTGATGTAGCTGGGCTTATGGTTCTTTCACGTTCTCAAAGCTCTTTCCTTGGTGGAGGAATGGTATCAAATGATTATAGTGAAAAGATGGCACAAGATATTGATGCTAGTATCAAAGCAACCTTGACCGAACGTTACGAATTTGTTAAAAAGACTCTTAAAGAGTATAGTGGAGCAATTGAAAATATGACGGCTGTTCTTTTAGATATCGAAGTAATTGAGGGAGATAGAGTTCAATCAATTATTAAAGAGTTTGAAGAGGAGAATGGTATGGAGTCTCGTTTAGCTCATATTAAAAAAGAGGAGGTGTAACTCCTCTTTTAATAATCTTCTGTTATAATTGTGAAAAATAATAGGGGAGATATATGAAATCTATTCATAATAACGCAACATATTTTAAAAAAGATACTACTACTCTTCTGATTCTCTCATATTAACTTTTCAACTACAACAAATTTTCAACACTATAATTAATTCTATTCTATAAAGTTAAGATAGAATTAGATATTTTTTACACTATAAAAGGAACATATAATGAGTATTGAAACCATTAAAATATTTGACACAACATTAAGAGATGGTGAGCAAAGCCCAGGGGCTTCTATGAACACCGAAGAGAAGATTCAGATAGCCATTCAGTTAGAGAAATTGGGAGTAGATATTATTGAAGCAGGGTTTGCAGCAGCTAGTCCAGGGGACTTTGATGCCATATCTAAAATTGCACAACGCATTGAGAACTCTACAGTCTGTTCATTAGCAAGAGCAATTGATTCTGATATTAAATCAGCTGGAGAAGCGATAGCTAAGGCAAAGATGAAGAGAATTCATACGTTTATTGCCACTTCTACTATTCACATGGAGTACAAGTTAAAAATGACTCCTGATGAAGTTATAAAACGAGCTGTTAGAGCAGTTAGCTATGCAAGAGAGTTTGTAGATGATGTCGAGTTTAGCTGTGAAGATGCAGGGCGTTCAGATATTGGATTTATGAAAGAGATAAGTGATGCTGTTATAGAAGCAGGAGCATCTACTATTAACTTACCTGATACAGTAGGCTTTAGATTGCCTTTTGAGATTGGTGAGATGGTAAAAATCATGAGTGACTATACAAAAGATAGAGCTATTATCTCTGTTCATAACCATAATGATTTAGGCTTAGGGGTTGCAAACTCATTGGAGGCTGTAGTTAATGGTGCAAGACAGATTGAGTGTACTATTAATGGTTTAGGGGAGCGTGCAGGAAATGCAGCATTGGAAGAGATTGTTATGAGTTTAAAGACTAGAAAAGATGTTTTCTCTAATTATACCACCAATATTAACACTAAAGAGATTTACCCTGCAAGTCGTTTAATAGCAACTGTTACAGGTATTGAACCACAGCCCAACAAAGCAATTGTAGGTAAGAATGCTTTTTCTCATGAGAGTGGGATTCATCAAGATGGTATGTTGAAAAATCGTGAGACGTATGAGATTATGAGTCCTGAGAGTATTGGTTTAATGAAAGAGGATACATTAGTTTTAGGTAAACACTCTGGACGTGCAGCATTTAAAGATAAATTAGCAAAATTGGGCTTTAATTTAGAGTTAGATGCTTTAAATAAATCTTTTGAACGTTTTAAGATTATGGCAGATAAGAAGAAAGATATTTATGATAATGATTTAAGAGCATTGGTAACAAATGAGATGACTAAAGCTACTCAAATTTATGAGTTGGTCTCTTTACAGTTGATGGACTTTTCAGATGGAACTCCAAGTTCTGTTGTTAAAATTAGAAAAGATGGTAAAGAGATTCTTGAAGCAGGAATTGGAGAGGGAACAATTGATTCTATTTTTAAAACTATTGATAGAATTTCAGGTTTTGATGGAAAGTTATTGGATTATAAAGTTAATTCTGTAAGTGAGGGTAAAGATGCTTTGGCTTCTGTTACTGTAAAGGTAGCATTTGATAAAAAAGACCCTGCTATTATTGGTCATGGTTTACACATAGACACTATGTTGGCATCTGCTAGGGCATATATTGGTGCATTAAATAGTTATTTGAGTATGGAGGGGATGTTAAAGAAGCGTAATTGTGATAGTCGAGAGACAGTTTAACTTAATTTAAGAGTTTTAAAATGCTTTTTGTATAAATTTGAGTTAAAGGGTTACGTTTTATTATAAAATGTATGTAAAATTAAAATTTTTTACATAATTTTTATATTTAGTTGTAAACTTATACAATTCTTCTACAAATAGTTATTATACTATGTGCAGGAAGTCTAAATATGTGGAAGTTTAATTATATATCCATCTGCATTAGGGATTGATAGAGTTTTTATTTTGAACAAGTTCAAAGGTTGTTTATCATTAAATATCTATCTTATACCCTATAATTAATAAATAAAGTATCTCAAATGTTAAAAAAAATAACTATTTTAATTATCTCCTTTACTATCTCTCTTTTTTCTCAAATTATTACAGGTGCATCAAATAGCTCTGAATATCTGCCAAAGCTTAAAGGAAAAAATGTTGCTATTGTTGTAAATCAATCTTCACTAATAGATGGAGAACATCTTGTAGATTATCTTCTTAGAAGAGATATTAATATTGTTAAGATATTTGCTCCAGAGCATGGTTTTCGTGGTAAAGCAGATGCAGGTCAGCATCTAAAAAATGGCATTGACTCTCAAACTGGATTGCCAATTATATCTCTGTATGGGAAACATAAGAAACCTACACGTCGTGATTTGAAAAATATTGATATTTTGCTATTTGATATTCAAGATGTTGGAGTTAGGTTCTATACCTATCTCTCTACACTACATTATATTATGGAGTCAGCAGTAGAGTCAAATATTCCCATAATTGTTTTAGATAGACCAAACCCTAATGGTGGTCGAATAGACGGAGAGGTGTTAAGCCTAAAATATAAATCTTTTGTAGGTATGCATCCTGTACCAACTCTTTATGGTATGACAATTGGAGAGTACGCTTTGATGATAAATGGGGAAGGTTGGTTAAAGGGGCATAGAAGAGCCAATTTACAAGTTGTACATTTAGGAAACTATAGACATTCAACTCCATACTCTTTACCGATTAAACCCTCTCCAAATCTACCTAATGATTTGTCTATATATCTATATCCATCATTAGCATTTTTTGAGGGAACTCCACTATCAGTAGGGCGTGGAACAACTATGCAATTTCAACTCTATGGAAGTCCATATTATAGAAAAACTAAATTTATCTTTACTCCTATCTCAAGAGAGGGTGCAAAACATCCTAAATATGAAAATAGAAGATGTTATGGTGTCAATTTAAGGGGAGAATCTATTGACTCTTCAAAGGGGATTAATCTATCTTATATCATAGATGCCTACAAAAATTATCGTTATCGTAATAAATTTTTTCTAAAAAATAGATTTTTTGATAAATTAGCAGGTTCTTCAAATTTAAGAAAACAGATTATTGCAGGTAGGTCAATTAGATATATTAAAAAGAGTTGGCAAAGAGGGTTAAATAGATTTAAGATTATGCGTAAAAAATATCTAATTTATCCATAAAATATATAGAATAGGGGAGGGGAAATAGTATGAGTGCAAGGTCAGGATTAAATTTGTTTATAGGAATTTTAGTGCTTCTATTTATTATTGCTATATTTAAATATAGACCAATAAGTACAACAGTTTTTATTCAAGAGGGGCATGTTGGACGACTCTTTGGAAATACAGGCTCTTCTCATAGAGGAGAGAATGAGTCAGATTGGAACTATCTTGTAGGAGAGGAGGTAGCTAGGTTGTTAAGAAACAGAGGTATAGAGGTTGTTACCTCTGGAGCTTCTATCCCCTATGTTAACTCTAAATTAGCCATAGCAATACACTTTGATGGTTCAAATAGACCTTGTAGTACAGGTGCATCAATAGGGCATAATGGTACTTCTAGTGCAAAAGATATGTCAAGACGATGGAGAAGAGAGTATAGTAGTTTTTTTCCATTTAAATGGCATAGGGATAATTTTACTAAAGATTTAGAGAACTATTATGGATTTCAAAGAGTAAGTACAAAAAAAGGTTTTTTAGTTTTAGAGTTAGGAGAAATAACCTGCTATAAACAGATGGATTGGTTAAAACCAAGACTTAAACAAGTGGCTTCAAAAATAGCCCATTTTATAATAAAGGAATTAAAACGATGAAAAAAATATTACTATCAGTAGCAACACTTTTTACGCTATCAACAGCAGATGAGATTAAAATCATAGATAAACCAATAGATTTTGGTCAAGAGAGAGTAGATATGACAAAAGAGTACATTAAGACACATTACGGTTTTGATGTAGAAAATATTGAGATAGAGCCTAAAATCATTGTTCTTCATTGGACAGCTGATATGAGTTTTAAAAAGAGCTTTAATCGTCTTAAGCCTCAAAAGCTATTTTCAGATAGAAAAGATATAGTAAAAGCATCTGCACTCAATGTATCGGCTCATTTTTTAGTTAAGAGAGATGGAACAATATATAGACTTATGCCAGAAAATTGGATGGCAAGACATGTTATTGGTTTAAACTACTCAACAATTGGTATTGAGAATGTTGGAGGAGAAGGTAATAAAAAAGATGATTTAACCAAGGCTCAACTTAAATCAAATATTGCTTTAGTTCGCTATTTAAAAGGTAAATATCCAACTATCAATACTTTAATAGGTCACCATGAGTATAGAGAGATGGAGAGTACAGAGTATTGGCTAGAGCTAGATAGTGGATATAGAACAGAAAAATCAGACCCAGGTGATGCTTTTATGGCTAAAGTTCGTAACTCTGTTTCTGATTTAAATTTAAGCGAACCTGTAAAGTAGAGTAATTTGTACAAAAACAATGAGCCAATATACCAATTGAAATGATTTTTTAACAGTTTTGTGTCTAAAAAACTTTTGAGCAGATAGTCCAGCAGGAGAGCCACCAAGTAGAGCTAACGCGTGTAAATTGTATTCGGGTACTCTTAATCTTTCTGTTGATGAAATTATTTTATCGTAGCCATACAGTAAAAAAGTTGTAATATTAATAGCAATAAGGTAGCTAATAATGGGATTCGTTTTTTTATAAAAGTAAAGTAATCCAAAGAGAGAAGTAAAGATAATTGCTGAGATAATCCCAAAAATAGCATAAGGAGACTTTTGTTTTGCTCCTGCGATTACATGAACAGCAGAGAGACCTTTGCTTGTCTCTTTTACTTGGAACTCTACCTCTTGACCTTGTGATAACTCTTTTGCATTTTGAATTTTAGAAAAATGGACAAATATATTTTTTTCATGTTCATTTGAATCTATAAAGCCATACGCCTTTTCTTTGTTGTAGTAGACAACTACTCCTTGCATTGTTTATCCTTTTATAAAAAATGCAAGAATTATAGCAAAAAATTTCTACGGGAAGAGTTTATCTTTATATAGAGTCTTATAGGA
>CAMZNQ010000026.1 GCA_947313765.1 uncultured Sulfurovum sp. | reverse complement strand
ATTCTCATGCCACTCTCCCCCTCAAAACTCATCACTTGACAAACATCAGTAAGTGAAGCAATTGCATCAAATAGACGACCAACAGAGGAGCTTAGAGGAGCGTTTAATCCCTTTTTCTACATGATATATTGGGATTTTAGTTCTACTTGACTAAAGGCTTGAATAGTAGGAATCGATGGCTTTAGCCTCGCTTTATTCGGCGCTAAAGCCCAAAAATCTAAAGCTTCTTCTCCATAGACATCAAAAAGCAGACTAAGTGCCACGCGTTTTGGCTCTTTTATCGCTTTTGCACCCCCTAGAAGTTTGAAGTAGTTAAAGTGGGCTACTCGCTCATACCCCTCATAGTCACAAACCATAAACTCCCCACCCCAAAGGTTTCCATCATCTCCATAACCTGTACCATCAAAGGCTACTCCTAAAACCTTTTGGGTTATCTTCTTCTCTGCCATAAGAGCCAAGATATGAGCGTAATGGTGTTGAACAGATTGAATGAAGAGTGAAGAGTTAAGAGAGAAGAGTTCTTTTGCAACTTTGGTAGATTCATATGCAGGATGTTTATCATGAACTATCAACTCAGGCTCAAATCGGTAAATCCGTTTTAAGTTCTCAATGTTCTCTCTAAAATACTCCACAGACTCAATCCCATTAAGGTCACCAATGTGAGGAGACAAAATAACCCTATTGTCAAACCCTATAGCCACCGTACTCTTTTGGTTTGCCCCTACAGCTAAAGTTTTCTTCTCTAACGGAAAAGGCAACTCAACAGAAACAGGTGCATACCCTCTAGCACGTCGTAAAACTATCTCTTGCTCTTTAACCACCATGACCACAGAGTCATCACAACCATTAACAATCTCTCGATTATGGTCAAGGAGATAATCGTAAACATTAGAGAGTTTTTCAATGCTCTGCCTATTGGTGGCTATGGGTTCATCTGTCACATTCGCAGAGGTGGCTACTATGGGACGATTTAATTTATCTAAAATGAGAAGATGCAGAGGGGTATAAGGTAAAAAGAGTCCAATTCTACTAATATTTGGGGCAATGTTTTCATCTATATTTTTTGAATTTAACAATCCAATTGGTCGCTCTTTTGAGGTTAAAATCTCCTCCTCTTTTGGGCTAATATATGCCAACTCTCTTGCCATTTTCATATCTTTAACCATCAGAGCAAAAGGTTTTGTGGGTCGTTTTTTTCTCTCTCTTAATGTTTGAATTGCTTTAGGGTTGGTTGCATCACAAACTAAATGGTAGCCCCCTACCCCTTTTATGGCTAGAATATTTCCATCTTCTAAAAGCTTCACTGCTTTATCTACGGAAAAACTTAACTCTGCCCCACAATCCCAACACCCTATAGGTTGAGCGTGGTAGCGTCTATCTAAAGGGTTTTGGTACTCCTCTTCACATGCTTTACACATCTCAAAAAATTTCATGGAGGTATTGACTCTATCATAGGGTAAATCATAAATAATAGAGTAACGAACCCCACAATGGGTACAAGTGATAAAAGGGTAACCATAACGGCGATTGCTTGGGTCAAAAAGCTCCTCTTCACACGCTTTACAGATGCTTACATCAGGAGGAATATTAACCTCTACCTCTCCCTTACGCTCTGTCTCT
>CAMZNQ010000025.1 GCA_947313765.1 uncultured Sulfurovum sp. | reverse complement strand
AAAAATCGTTTATAATTTGCCATTTGAAATATTAACATAAAAAAATAAAAAATCATAAAAATATTTCATATTGTAATGTTTTTGTAGGTGTGACCGTGTCACACATTTAATGTAAATCTAAATTGAATGGTTATCTATGATTTTTAATAAATGGAGATTTTAATTTATGTTGAGTTTTGATGTGTGACATGGTCACACCTACAATGATTTTAATTATGATGTATATATTTTTAATTTTAAAAACCGTAGGTGTGACCGTGTCACACATTTTTTAAAATTTAATGAACCATATTTCCACTCATATATATTATCTATAAATCCATGTTTAACAGGATTATTGTGAATATATTCTACTTTTGTTTGATAATCTTTTTCGTCTCTAATGGTATGTTCATAGAATCGTTTTTGCCATACGGGTTTATATCCATATTTTTCTCGATTAGAACTTTGAAAAATATCTTTATAAAATTTTGGCTCACAATTTTTTGAAAAGTATCGTTTAATAGAACTAATGATTTTAGGGTAATCTTTTGCATTCTCAACATATATAATCATATGTATATGGTCAGGCATAATTACTATCTCTTCTATGTTAAAAGAAAATATGCTTTTAGCATATTTGAAACTATTTCTTAAAAGCTGAATATTTTCAATAAGAATTGGATTACGTTGATGGGTAACAATGGTTATGTAATATCTATAATTATTTAAAAAAAATCGTTTATAATTTGCCATTTGAAATATTAACATAAAAAAATAAAAAATCATAAAAATATTTCATATTGTAATGTTTTTGTAGGTGTGACCGTGTCACACGTTTAATGTAAATCTAACTTGAATGGTTATCCATGATTTTGAATTAATGAAGATTTTAATTTATGTTGAGTTTGTTTTGATGTGTGACATGGTCACACCTACTATATTGTTGTATCAATTAGTTGAAGATAGTTTTGAGCCTTATTGGTTTGTCTTGGGAAAATCTATTTGATACTCCACCCCATAAATTAGGTGGTTTTACGCTACTGTTTGATAATTAGAGATTTTCCACCTTAACCTTAACCTCTTGATAACAAGCAGAGTCTCCTTCATCTGAAATGGTACTAGGAGTCAAGAAGTTTACCCCTATGGCATTTGCTTTTATCATGATGG
The DNA here is from genome assembly GCA_947313765.1 of uncultured Sulfurovum sp. Lineage (GTDB taxonomy): Bacteria > Campylobacterota > Campylobacteria > Campylobacterales > Sulfurovaceae > UBA1140. Next base: position 1,943 of record CAMZNQ010000025.1, on the reverse strand, counting down.
CATCATCTCGCATATCTTCATCTATCTTGACAATAAAACTATGCTCTCCATGTGAGGAGTAGACGCGAACCTCTTGGTTCTCTTGGAAGCCTAAAGAGGAGTTCATGGTTACATAGTTCTCTCTTTTAAACTGTGTATTTAACGCTTTATTTGCTTTTGGGGTAATCAGCCAATAATCCTCTATGCTTTTCTCTTTTTTAGATTTTTTTCTGGCTCGTGTAAACTGTTTTGTCTTTATGAAATCATCTCCAAACTCATCAGGGAAGATAAACTCCTCATCCCCATCCTCTCCAAAGCCATCTTCATAAGGAATCTCTTGGTAAGCAGGGGAGAGGTAGTAACGGTCTACTTTTTCACACTTATTAAACCAAAAATCTAAATAGTACTGCTCCTCTTTTAGAGCGTCAAATCCAAGTTTTTGTAACATGATATTTGTAAAAGAGTACTCATCTATTCCGTAATCACACTCTTGAATTTTTCGCATTGGGCTTATGCTATGGTGGGCATAGCTTAATCTAATATCCTCTTTTTCAAAGAAGTTTTTAGCAGGAATAATAATATCTGCCATTTTAGAGGTCTCATTCTCGTAGAGTCCAAAGTAGATAATGGTTTTTGTCTTTTTTAGCTCCTCTATGACTCTGTTGGAGTTTGGCATGGAGGCTACTGGATTTCCACCTTGAATGAGTACCGTATCAAAATCTCCAAAATTGGTATCTACTTTTTGAACTTTTTGACCATCTATCTTAAATGGGTTTTCAAATCCTAATTTAGAGTCTCCTAAAAATCCAACACCACACCCCTCTTTGCCTATTTTGCCTAAAATGACAGCAAGTGAGTCAATGGCTTGAAGTGTTAGATTACCTGTTGAGTATTTTTGGACACCATTTCCAACGAGAAAAACAGTTTTTTTACCCTTAATCATCTCCAAGATATCACCCATCTCTTTTAAATCTGTTCCAATATAGTCAAGAATAGGTCGGATTCTAAACTCTTGGGTAAAATCATAGTAATCTTCATATTCAGAGGCGTGTTCTTCAATATACTCCTCATCTTCAAAATCGCCCATGAGTGCAAAACGAGCCAACATAACAGCTGTAAAAAAATCAGAACGTGGGGAGGTTTGAAGATAGAGGTCTGCTTTTTTTGCAATGGCTGTTTTTACAGGGTCTATGACAATAATCTTCTTATCTTTAAGATGTGGCATGAGATGTGAAGCTGTTACGGTAAGATTCTTCCCCCAAACAACGACCACTTCAGATTTTTTTATCTGTTCAATCGGTAAAATTCTATTTACACCACGACCCTCAACAATACCTGCATCTCCTGCACCATCACAGAGTGTTCCTTTGGTGGTTGCTCCTTGGATTTTTTGGAAGAGAAGATTGGTAATCTCCTGCATTACGCCAAAGTTTCCTGAACCTCTCCATAGAAGTTTACTCTTAGCCTCTAGTGCCTCTTTTGTTGCCTCTAGTGCCTCATCAAGCGTTACCTCTTTTCCATCTATTGTTGGAGTTTTAACTCTTGGCTCTTCTGGTAAATATTTGTTGACCAAAGAGCAGAGTGAACCTGTTGAGGTTGGGTGGTTTGGGTCTGCCTCTATCTTACCATTTTCTTCTGCTACAATGCCACAAGCATCTGGACAATCAAGCCCACAAGCTGTCTCTATCTTTTTTTCCATTATTTAAACTCCATTTTAGCTTTCTATTCTATTCAATTTCACTAAATGATAGAATTTAAAAGAGGTAAAAGTTACGCCTTTTTAACAAACTTAGGGGTAATCTTTAAAGCCCCTACTTTAGGGATTTTACAATCAATCGTATGGTCATCAGAACTAGGAACCAATCGTATGTTTTTGATTTTTGTTCCAACTTTGACCACCGATGAGCTTCCTTTTACTTTAAGGTCTTTAATGATTGTCACATCATCACCACTTCTTAAAGTTG
>CAMZNQ010000024.1 GCA_947313765.1 uncultured Sulfurovum sp. | reverse complement strand
GCTCTTTTTAGTATCTCATCTGTAAATTGGTAATTCTCTAAGAGGTACTCCATATCGGATGTTGTTCGTGGGTCAAAATAGATACCTCGGCTATCTATGCTCAAAGAGTATGGCTTTGCAAATCCTGAACCAAGTGCCACAGAACGAATAAAAGCATCTTCTATTCGGTATGTTACCATATTATGCTCTTTTGCATAGCTTTCTACTTGGGGAAACTCGATAATTCCATAGATAAAGATATTGGATTTTTCATCTAGCCCTTTAGAGAGTGCATCCTCTAAATCTTTACAGATAAACTTTTGATTATTTAGTGCATAGAAGAAATTCTCTATCTGCATCATACGCCATGGAGAGAAGTTGAAGAGATAGAGTTTTCCTTGATTTGAGGGGTATTGATAGTTATTGATATTTTTAGATATATCTTATCCTTTAAATATTTTATAACATTATTTAATAATGTTAAGATTTATTTAAATTATAGCCTATTTTTGGTTAAATCTATTCTGTCAATATAATATCTTTTTACATCACTTTTGCCTAAGGACTATCCTTTTTTAGGGATAAACTTTCCACACCCTTTCTCTGGTGTTCCTCCAAAACTTCTTACCTCTCTTGCTTTTCCATTTTCATAGATTACAGTTCTTTGACAATTTGGAGACTCTTTACACTCCATATTTTTACATCCAACATCTTCTGGTACTGCCATGTTTTATCCTTTTAATTAATTTTTTTGATTAAACTTCTTTTTTTTCTAAAAAAATTAACACTAATTTAACACTAAAAGTTTAAAATAGGCTAAAAAAGGATATTTTCATGAAAAATATTATGTTGTTAATAGCAATGCTAATCACTTTTGGTTCTACTGCTTTTTCAGATAGTGGTAAAAAAATGCCAACTCGTTTTCAATCTGTTCCACTAGATAAGGCTCAAATAGTTCAAACAGGCGAAAAAAAGTTAAACTGTCCTAATTGTGGAATGAGACTTCCTATGTTCTACAAAACAAATCATGCTGTAGATGATAATGGTACAATAAAACAGTTCTGCTCTATTCACTGTCTAGTTGAAACAATGGATAAACATAAACTACATGATGTAAAGGTTGTAGATACAAAAAGCTTAAAGTTTACGGATGCAACAACTGCTTGGTATGTTGTTGGAAGTAGAAAAAAGGGTACAATGAGTCCTGTGAGTAAGTATGCTTTTGCTAAAAAAGATGATGCCAAAGAGTTTGCAAAAAAATTCTCTGGAGATGTAAAGAGTTTTAAAGAGACCATTGAACTAGTTAAAGCAAATCTTAGCAAAGATAATAGTATGATTGCCAAGAAAAAAGCAATGATGGCAAAAAAAGCGATGATGGCAGAAAAAGAGGCTAAATGATAAAATATCTTTTCATACTATATATCTCTATATCTTCCTTATATGCACAGAGTAGCCAAGAGATATCTAAAAAGAGATATGAAAAGATAATCAAAAAAGGTAAAAAGATTGCCCACCTAGTATGCGATGAGAAAAAGTTATCTCAAATTAAAGCTACTAAAAGGGTTGATATATATTTAGAGATAGAGAGGTTAAAACCATGTCTATCTCTTCATAAAAGAGATATTGAGGCATTGAGCTATTTTTTAAGCTCAAAAGATGTAGAGATTCATAAAATATATACAATTAAAGTAGCAAAAGATAGTAAATGTCCTGTTTGTGGTATGTTTATAGAGAAGTATCCTAAGTGGGTTGCATATATGAAGATAAATAAAAGAGATTTTTACTTTGATGGTGTTAAAGATATGATGAAATATTATATTTTTGATGTTGACTTTCCTTACAATAGAGACAATATCAAAGATATTAAAGTTACAGATTTCTATACTCTAAAAGAGATTGATGCAAAAGAGGCTTTTTATGTTATTGGTTCAGATATATATGGACCTATGGGAGATGAACTAATCCCTTTTGAGAGAGAAAAAGAGGCAAAAAACTTCATAAAAGAGCATAATGGAGATAAGATTCTTAAATTTAAAGAGATTACTCCAAAGCTCATAATGGCACTTGATGGATTAGATATATGATAAAATCTTTTATTACTCTAATCTTACTTTTAATTGTAATGGTTACATCAATAACTATTCACTATATACAATTTCCTAAAAAGAGGAGAGTAGAAAAGATGATATACTTAACAACCTTAACTAAACAATCAAACCTATCCTTATCCAT